>NZ_BAAJLT010000038.1:0-400 GCF_057552975.1 Alteromonas sp. 5NW40-0090 | reverse complement strand
TGCTGCCGCAGCTTCGGTATATTGCTTAGCCCCGTTACATCTTCCGCGCAGGCCGACTCGACTAGTGAGCTATTACGCTTTCTTTAAAGGGTGGCTGCTTCTAAGCCAACCTCCTAGCTGTCTATGCCTTCCCACATCGTTTCCCACTTAGCAATATTTTGGGACCTTAGCTGGCGGTCTGGGTTGTTTCCCTCTCCACGACGGACGTTAGCACCCGCCGTGTGTCTCCCGGATAGTTCTCATTGGTATTCGGAGTTTGCAAAGGGTTGGTAAGTCGGGATGACCCCCTAGCCTTAACAGTGCTCTACCCCCAATGGAATTCGTCCGAGGCTCTACCTAAATAGATTTCGGGGAGAACCAGCTATCTCCCGGTTTGATTGGCCTTTCACCCCCAGCCACA
>NZ_BAAJLT010000037.1:0-419 GCF_057552975.1 Alteromonas sp. 5NW40-0090 | reverse complement strand
CAGCCCTTAAGCTGTATTGAATGTAGTGGAATCCTTTGGGAAGAGGAGCGATACAAGGTGATAGCCCTGTACACGACGCAATCTTTACAGTGAAATCGAGTAGGTCGGGACACGTGTTATCTTGACTGAATATGGGGGGACCATCCTCCAAGGCTAAATACTCCTAACTGACCGATAGTGAACCAGTACCGTGAGGGAAAGGCGAAAAGAACCCCTGTGAGGGGAGTGAAATAGAACCTGAAACCGTATACGTACAAGCAGTGGGAGCCCTTCGGGGTGACTGCGTACCTTTTGTATAATGGGTCAGCGACTTATATTTAGTAGCAAGGTTAAGTGAATAACGGAGCCGTAGCGAAAGCGAGTGTTAACTGCGCGTTTAGTTGCTAGGTATAGACCCGAAACCCGGTGATCTAGCCATG
>NZ_BAAJLT010000036.1:0-420 GCF_057552975.1 Alteromonas sp. 5NW40-0090 | reverse complement strand
TATCGTGCAAAATCATGACGTTTTTTGTCATGACTTTTGCGCAAGGAGGACCTACATTACTCTTTCAAGTATCGTAAATGCTCCCTCAGGGTAAAAAACCCTAATCAATGCTTACTGAAACAGTAAATATTCATTAGGATTTCGGGTCCAACGTGACACGTTTCTACCTGTGTTACCTTCCTTTCACAAAGCAAGGAAATGGTAGGCTTGGGCAGACTTGAACTGCCGACCTCACCCTTATCAGGGGTGCGCTCTAACCAGCTGAGCTACAAGCCTTCAGTTTCTAAGTTTGTTAGCAACAAACCCAGTTTCAAGTAGATGGTGGAGCTAAGCAGGATCGAACTGCTGACCTCCTGAATGCAAATCAGGCGCTCTCCCAGCTGAGCTATAGCCCCATAAACTTGTGTCGTTCTTCATTTT
>NZ_BAAJLT010000035.1:0-506 GCF_057552975.1 Alteromonas sp. 5NW40-0090 | reverse complement strand
CCATTTCTTACTGGCGTCTTTTATTGCTAGATATACCATTTTTCTTGCTGAATCATCGCTGGGGAAGATTTTCCGTTTCTTGATGGCTTTTCGGATAACACTGTTCAGAGATTCAATGGCGTTGGTGGTGTAAATTGCCCTGCGGATATCCTCTGGGTAATTAAACAAGGTATTGAGATTGTGCCAGTGCGTACGCCATGACTTGCTAATTTGAGGATACTGACCGTCCCATGTTTCAGCAAACCGTTCTAGTTCAAGCAGTGCCTCATCTTCTGTTGCTGAGCGGTATACGCGCTTTAAGTCTGCTGTGACAGCTTTGTAGTCCTTCCACGATACGTATTTAAGTGAGTTACGCACCATGTGTACGATACAGAGTTGAATATGCGTTTGCGGGAACACAGCATTAATCGCATCAGGGAAGCCTTTGAGACCGTCCACACAAGCGATGAGAATGTCTTCTACGCCGCGTTGCTGAAGCTCGGTTAGCACGTTTAGCCAGAACTTAG
>NZ_BAAJLT010000034.1:0-545 GCF_057552975.1 Alteromonas sp. 5NW40-0090 | reverse complement strand
CCTAACACCCGCATAACGGGCAAAAATATGTAGGCTACAATACCAAGCGAAGCGCTGGGAGCCTACGTATTTTTGTCCCAGCGAACGTAGTGAGCGAGTTTATGCGCTTGTTAAACCAACAATGATAGCCTAAAATGACCTAATTAAAGACCTTTTAGGAGACCGTTATGGCGGCGAGAGTTTTGGCGGAAGTTGCTGCAAGTATTACAGAACTAAAAGCAAACCCTATGAAAGTTGCGAGCAGTGCATATGGCGATCCTGTCGCTATATTGAATAGGAATGAACCCGCATTCTACTGTGTCCCGGCTGAGATGTACGAAAAAATGATGGATCGTTTGGAGGATCTGGAACTACTACAGCTTGTTAGTGAAAGGCAAGGTGAAGAAAGCGTTTCGGTGAATTTGGATGACCTATAAATTAGAGTTTAAAAGAAGCGCCCTAAAAGAATGGAATAAACTAGGTAGCACTTTGCAGCAACAACTGAAAAAGAAGTTAGCAGAGAGATTAAAAACACCGCACGTAGCCCCAGATAGAGTGTTAGGTGC
>NZ_BAAJLT010000033.1:0-616 GCF_057552975.1 Alteromonas sp. 5NW40-0090 | reverse complement strand
CCTATACCATGAACCTAGGGGCAATAATCGACCCGGGCGACGACACCATTGTTGCAAATGGCATTACCGTGAACTGGGGTGATGGCACAACAGAAACCTACAGCAGTGTGGGCGATGTATCGCACACGTATACCACAGTGGGTGACTTTACTATCAGCGTCAGCTTGGAAGATGAAGACGGTACGTTTAGCGATGTCGCTTCGCAGGCAGTCAGCGTAAGTGCGCCAGCGGATACGATTGATGTAGCGGCACAGGCCAATGCTGTAATTGATGAAGGTGATACCTTTACTCGCACTATTAACTTCACTGACGGTGAGGACAATGGAGCAGCAGGCTATACCGTGGATATCGACTGGGATAATGACGGTAGCGTTGATGAGACCTTTGCTACAACGTCGAATAGCTTTGATGTATCGAAGGTGTTTGCCGATGGCGCATCAACGCAAACCGTGTCAATTACGGTGACCGATGAGGCAGGCGAATCTGATACCGAGGCCTTCGACGTCACAGTAAATAATGTAGCACCTGTGAGCAGTATAAGCGGGCCTATCGAGGTCAATGAAGGAAGTGAAGCCGTATTCACGTTTGGAGATATCCTTGACCCTGGCGATGACAC
>NZ_BAAJLT010000032.1:0-626 GCF_057552975.1 Alteromonas sp. 5NW40-0090 | reverse complement strand
GGCTCCGGCGCAAAGAGAGGCCCAAGTGAGATTAGCTAGTTGGTAAGGTAACGGCTTACCAAGGCGACGATCTCTAGCTGTTCTGAGAGGAAGATCAGCCACACTGGGACTGAGACACGGCCCAGACTCCTACGGGAGGCAGCAGTGGGGAATATTGCACAATGGGGGAAACCCTGATGCAGCCATGCCGCGTGTGTGAAGAAGGCCTTCGGGTTGTAAAGCACTTTCAGTTGTGAGGAAAAGTTAGTAGTTAATACCTGCTAGCCGTGACGTTAACAACAGAAGAAGCACCGGCTAACTCCGTGCCAGCAGCCGCGGTAATACGGAGGGTGCGAGCGTTAATCGGAATTACTGGGCGTAAAGCGCACGCAGGCGGTTTGTTAAGCTAGATGTGAAAGCCCCGGGCTCAACCTGGGATGGTCATTTAGAACTGGCAGACTAGAGTCTTGGAGAGGGGAGTGGAATTCCAGGTGTAGCGGTGAAATGCGTAGATATCTGGAGGAACATCAGTGGCGAAGGCGACTCCCTGGCCAAAGACTGACGCTCATGTGCGAAAGTGTGGGTAGCGAACAGGATTAGATACCCTGGTAGTCCACACCGTAAACGCTGTCTACTAGCTGTGTGTG
>NZ_BAAJLT010000031.1:0-628 GCF_057552975.1 Alteromonas sp. 5NW40-0090 | reverse complement strand
CTTGATTCATACATCCCAGAGCCAGAGCGTGCAATCGACAAGCCGTTCATTCTTCCAATCGAAGACGTATTCTCAATCTCAGGCCGTGGTACAGTTGTAACGGGTCGTGTAGAGCAAGGTATCGTTAAAGTTGGTGAAGAAGTAGAAATCGTAGGTATCAAAGACACTACTAAGACTACTTGTACTGGTGTTGAGATGTTCCGTAAGCTTCTTGACGAAGGCCGTGCAGGTGAGAACGTTGGTGTTCTTCTACGTGGTACTAAGCGTGATGAAGTTGAACGTGGTCAAGTACTAGCTAAGCCTGGTTCAATCACTCCACACGTTAACTTCGAAGCAGAAGTATACGTACTATCTAAAGATGAAGGTGGCCGTCATACTCCATTCTTCAAAGGCTACCGTCCACAGTTCTACTTCCGTACAACTGACGTAACTGGTGCTGTAGAGCTTCCAGAAGGCGTAGAAATGGTAATGCCTGGTGACAACCTTAAATTCAAAGTTGAGCTAATTGCTCCGATTGCGATGGAAGAAGGTCTTCGTTTCGCAATCCGTGAAGGTGGTCGTACAGTAGGTGCTGGTGTTGTATCTAAGATCCTAGACTAATCTAGACTTAGCAACACAAGCCAAAAAA
>NZ_BAAJLT010000030.1:0-714 GCF_057552975.1 Alteromonas sp. 5NW40-0090 | reverse complement strand
CAACTATACCGCTACCAACAATGGTGATGGCACTTGGACACTGGCTGACAACGTAGTTGCTACGCTAGCAGAAGGCAGCTACCCAACTTCGGTAAGCGCGACAGACGCCGCGGGCAACACGGTCACCAACACAGGTACGGTAACAATTGATGTCACCGCACCTACGGTTGCAATAAACGACCTGACCACCAACGACACCACGCCAGAGCTTACCGGTACGGTGAACGACCCCAATGCGGTTGTGGTGGTAACGATTGACGGCAATGACTATACCGCTACCAATAACGGTGACGGTACATGGACACTGGCGGACAACGTAGTCGCCACACTCGCTGAAGGCAGCTACCCAACATCGGTAAGTGCAACAGACGCCGCGGGCAATACGGTGACCAACACAGGTACAGTGGTAATTGATACCACCGCGCCTACCGTTGCAATAAACGATCTTACCACCAACGACACCACGCCTGAGCTTACCGGTACGGTGAACGACCCGAACGCGGTTGTGGTGGTAACGATTGATGGCAACGACTATACCGCTACCAACAATGGTGACGGCACCTGGACGTTGGCTGATAACGTAGTCGCCACACTCGCTGAAGGCAGCTACCCAACATCAGTAAGTGCAACAGACGCCGCGGGCAACACGGTAACCAATACCGGTACTGTGGTAATTGATACCACCGCACCTACGGTAGCCATTAACGATCTTAC
>NZ_BAAJLT010000028.1:0-765 GCF_057552975.1 Alteromonas sp. 5NW40-0090 | reverse complement strand
TTTCCAATAACGGGCGCAGACATGTGGGGCATAATGGCGCAGCCGCCCCGCGTGTATGCGTCCCAGCGAACGCAGTGAGTGTGTTGATTGGGTTGTTATATGACAATGCTAAAACAACCTAAAATTAATAACGACGACGCTTTAAACGAGAACCTTCTTTTTAAAAAAAAGAGTATAGCTAACCATGAGCCAGTCATAGTTTACAGAAACAAGTTCCCAGCCTTTATTACCCATATTACCGCATAGTTCTTCTAATTCTGTGAGCTTTGTGGAGCGCAGTTTGAATACTCCACCTACAGTTTTTACTTCGTATTTAAAACTATCCATATTTGAAAGCGACTCTTGTCATATAACTTTAAGCTAAGGGGCGCTAGCATGTGGGCTAAAATCCGAACGAAGTGAGTCAGCCCACATGTTAGCGTCCCAGCGACCGAAGGGAGTGAACTTGAGCGCTTTGTTAGAAGCAGAGCCAGTCCCTTTGGCCTTATTAAAAACTAATGAAGCCAGCATACGATTGATTATTAACACAAACAAGTAAAACGATAGCGCAGTGATGTTTTTGATTTGACTGAAGCAAGCCGCCATTTGAACTGCCAAACGCATTGGCGCTTACTAACGGTAAATAAGAACTTGGCGATAAAGCGCCTAATGCGCAACCACAGTATTTAAAGCGGCGACATTAAACCTTCCAAAAGCCAGGGCGATGCTGGTGAAAACAGGCGAGGGTAGTTTTACTGGGATTTTTATAAAGCCAAACGAAGTTTA
>NZ_BAAJLT010000027.1:0-1087 GCF_057552975.1 Alteromonas sp. 5NW40-0090 | reverse complement strand
AAGGCCGAGACACGAGACGAGCTCCCAAGGGAGTGAAGTTGTTGATGCCCTGCTTCCAGGAAAAGCTTCTAAACTTATGATTATATGAACCGTACCCCAAACCGACACAGGTGGTCAGGTAGAGAATACTAAGGCGCTTGAGAGAACTCGGGTGAAGGAACTCGGCAAAATTGTACCGTAACTTCGGGAGAAGGTACGCCTCTGTTTGTGAACACTTCGCGTGGTAAGCAAATGGAGGCCGCAGTGACCAGGTGGCTGGGACTGTTTATTAAAAACACAGCACTCTGCAAACTCGTAAGAGGACGTATAGGGTGTGACACCTGCCCGGTGCCGGAAGGTTAATTGATGGGGTTAGTCTTCGGACGAAGCTCTTGATCGAAGCCCCGGTAAACGGCGGCCGTAACTATAACGGTCCTAAGGTAGCGAAATTCCTTGTCGGGTAAGTTCCGACCTGCACGAATGGTGTAACCATGGCCACGCTGTCTCCACCCGAGACTCAGTGAAATTGAAATCGCAGTGAAGATGCTGTGTACCCGCACCTAGACGGAAAGACCCCGTGAACCTTTACTACAGCTTGGCACTGAACATTGAACCTACATGTGTAGGATAGGTGGGAGGCTTTGAAGCACAGTCGCTAGATTGTGTGGAGCCGTCCTTGAAATACCACCCTTGTATGTTTGATGTTCTAACATTGGTCCCTTATCGGGATTGTGGACAGTGTCTGGTGGGTAGTTTGACTGGGGCGGTCTCCTCCCAAATAGTAACGGAGGAGCACGAAGGTTAGCTAATCACGGTCGGACATCGTGAGGTTAGTGCAATGGCATAAGCTAGCTTAACTGCGAGACAGACACGTCGAGCAGGTACGAAAGTAGGTCATAGTGATCCGGTGGTTCTGTATGGAAGGGCCATCGCTCAACGGATAAAAGGTACTCCGGGGATAACAGGCTGATACCGCCCAAGAGTTCATATCGACGGCGGTGTTTGGCACCTCGATGTCGGCTCATCACATCCTGGGGCTGAAGTCGGTCCCAAGGGTATGGCTGTTCGCCATTTAAAGTGGTACGCGAGCTGGGTTTAGAACGTCGTG
>NZ_BAAJLT010000026.1:0-1223 GCF_057552975.1 Alteromonas sp. 5NW40-0090 | reverse complement strand
TCTTGAGTTCAATTGGTGAGTGCAACGCTATCCTTATTAAAGGAGGAATGTTGCCATGAAACAAAGAAAACGTATCTATTACTCACCAGAACAGAAAGCGCTTATTTGGGACAGATACAAGCGGGGTGATTCGCTGCATGATATCGCTAGAATGTTTGATCGCTTTCACTCTTCTATTATGCCAACCATTTATCAAACTGGTGGGTATCGGCCACCAGAACGAAAAAGACATCCACAGTCTCTCTCGCTTTATGAAAGAGAAGAAATATCACGATGCTTAGTCGGTAAACAATCCATTCGAGAAATTGCCAGACGTTTATCTAGAGCGCCATCTACTATTAGCCGTGAAGTAAAAAGAAATGGTGGGTTGAAGCACTACCGTGCCGTAAGAGCTGAACAACGAGCATGGGACGAAGCATTGAGACCTAAGCCATGTAAGTTAATTGACTCCCCAGAGTTATGTAAACTGATAGCCGTTAAGCTTAAAAGGGCATGGTCACCACAACAAATTGCAGGTTGGTTAAAGCGACAATACCCCGATAATCAGGAAATGTACGTGTCTCACGAAACCATCTATAAAACACTCTTCATTCAGACGCGAGGCGCTCTAAAGAAAGAACTGCAAAAGTGTTTGCGTTCAAAAAGAGTGGTTCGCAAGTCGCGTCAATCTTCACTGAAAAGGTTAGGTCTAGGAAAAATTCCTGACGCCGTTTCTATAAGTGAGCGACCTGCATCAGTTGAAGATAGAGCGATACCTGGTCACTGGGAAGGCGACCTAATATGTGGTTCTAACAACAGTTACATAGCGACACTGGTAGAAAGGCACTCTCGATTCGTAATGCTGGCAAAAGTGGATGATAGTAAAACGTCGACCGTGATTGCTGCTCTTATCAAGCACGCTCAAAAGCTACCTAAGGAACTATATAAATCTCTAACTTGGGACAGGGGGAGAGAAATTAAAGACCACAAACAATTCACTCTAGCCACTGATATAAAAGTCTATCTTTGTGATCCTTACTCACCGTGGCAACGTGGTTCCAATGAAAACACCAATCGATTACTACGGCAGTATTTTCCAAAAAGTACCGACTTATCAGTACACAGCCAACAAAAACTTAGCAGTGTAGCGAGACAACTTAACGAAAGGCCAAGAAAAACGTTAGACTATGAAACACCAGCAGAGAAATTTAACCGATGTGTTGCGCCCATTGATTGAACTCAAG
>NZ_BAAJLT010000025.1:0-1773 GCF_057552975.1 Alteromonas sp. 5NW40-0090 | reverse complement strand
CGCATTTACGCGGGGCGGCTTCGCCATTATGCCCCACGCAACTGCGCCGCTTAGCTTAATGTTATAAGGCGTCAGCCTAAACTTCGTTTGGCTTTATAAAAATCCCCGTACAACTACCCTCACCTGTTTTTATAAGCATCGCTCTGGCTTGTGGTAGGTTTAAATCCGCCGCTTTCAATTCAAAGGTTGCGCATTAGGCGCTTTATCGCCAAGTTATTATTTAACGTCAACAAGCGCCAATGCGTTCAACAGTTCAAATGGCGGCTAGCTTAAGCCAAATCAAAAACACTAGTGCACAGTCGTTTTGCTTGTTTGTGTTAATAATCAATCGTATGCTGGCTGCATTAGTTTTTAAAAAGGCCAAAGGAACAGGCTCTGCTTCTAACAAAGCGCTTAAGTCACTCCCTTCGGTCGTTCGGACGCATTTACGCGGGGCGGCTTCGCCATTATGCCCCACGCAACTGCGCCGCTTAGCTTAAAGTTAGAAGGCGTCAGCCAAACTGCGTTTGCTTAATTAAATAATCAGTTCAACTACCCTCACCTGTTTTCATTAGCATCGCTCTAGCTTGTGGTAGGTTTAAATCCGCCGCAGTTAATTCAAAGGTGGTGTAATAGGCGCTTTATCGCCAAATTCTTATTTTCATCCAGTAAGCGCCATTACACTCGATAGCTCAAATGGCGGCTAGCTTCATTCAAATCAAAAACATTGTGCACAGTCGTTTTGCTTGTTTGTGTTAACAATCAATCGTATGCTGACATCAACAGTTTTTAAACAGACCAAAGGAACTGGCTCTGCTTCTAACAAAGCGCTAAAGACCACTCCCTTCGGTCGCTCGGACGCATTTACGCGGGGCGGCTTCGCCATTATGCCCCACGCAACTGCGCCGCTTAGCTTAATGTTAGGCATTTATAAGGAAATAAATTATGAAAAATGTTGTTTTAGCGTTTATCTTTTTACTCGCTGGTTGCACTACCACAACCTCGCACACTACATCTACATTCTCAGATCCGATGGACATAATAAAGGCCGCTGCAGATTCAGCGCCCAAAGGTGTTCTTGGTCAATACACTCTTCAAATAGTCGCAACTGGTAGCCAAGGGCAATATGTCTATTTAAATACTGAAAAAGACTATCGCGATCAGAGAGCAGTAACCGTCGCTTTACACCCAAAAGTAATTGCACAATTATCAGCTAAATATGGGATGCCGCCGCAGGAATATTTCTTAAATAAAGCAATAGTAGTTAATGGTAAGGCTCAGCGGGTTAAGATTGCATTTTTATCAGACGGCAAACCTACTGGTAAATACTATTACCAAACACATGTAAGGGTAATGGACATATCGCAACTGAAGGTTGTGGACGAACATGCCTAACAAAAAAATCAAGTTCGCCCGCTGCGCGGGCTGGGACGCAAACATGTGGGCTGCTCACTTCGTTCGGATTTTAGCCCACATGCCTGCGCCCCTTATTTAAAAGTTATAAGGCGTCAGCCTAAACTGCGTTTGGCTTTATAAAAATCCCAATGCAACTACCCTCACCTGTTTTCGCTAGCATCGCTCTGGCTTGTTGTAGGTTTAAATCCGCCGCATTCAACTCAAAGGTGGTGTAATAGGCGCTTTATCGCCAAGATATTAGTTGAACCTCGAAAGCGCCATTACACTTAATAGCTCAGATGGCGGCTTGCTTCAGTCAAATCAAAAACATTTGTGCACAGTCGTTTTACTTGTTTGTGTTAACAATCAATCGTATGCTTGCTTCATCAGTTTTTAAAC
>NZ_BAAJLT010000024.1:0-3153 GCF_057552975.1 Alteromonas sp. 5NW40-0090 | reverse complement strand
ATTTTAATGAGATTGCATAAGGGACAAAGCTAGTCCCCAAAAAGTAACCCATTTTAAAAACTATTGAACCTAGCAATCCTATTAATATCGCCTTTATAATAATGATTGGTTCGGGCGGTTCTGCAGATTTAAAACTTTTCATTAACTTCCTTGTATTTTTCTACTTCCAAATCGAAAGTTTTACTGTTCTCTCTTAATAATGCTCTTCAATGTAGCTGTAGGCTTTCTTAAATAGCTCTTTGTCTTTACCCAGACCGAACTGCGCTAAAGTTACCATCAATGCTTTCTGTATTTCCCTGGAACCGCTATTGGAATTCTGCCAGCCTTCAAACCTTGTGGCTTTTACTATTTTGTCGATCTGCTCTACAACATCACCATTTAGTTTTGGCGTCGTTTCAGGGAGCGTTTTTAAGAATAGTTTTGTTAGCGCCTGTTTGTTGTTCCCACCACTGCCCGGCAACGTTCATGAACAAATCTTCGTTTAACCGTTGATCTTCTCTTAGCTTTTCACGTTTTTCTGCAGCTGGATTGACACCAGATTTAAACATTAGCCTGGCTTGCATGGTTAACTCTCGAGCTTTAGAAAGTGGAGTCTCAGGATAGGAGCCCAATGCCAACGTCTTTTGCTTACCCGCAAACCGGTATTTTAAACGCCAGAATTTGTTACCATTGGATTTAATCAATAAGCGTAACCTATCTTTGTCGGATACCCACTGATCCTTAACAGCTGGCTTTTATAGCGCGGTCTGTGAGTGGCATTTGGTGCTACCAAGTAAAATTGAACCTGGATAGCACCAAAAAGTAGCACCATTTATGCGTAGATTTCAATAGACAAGGTAAGACAACCGAAGACAACAAACACTCTGAAAGACTTGTTTTTATTGGGCTGAATAGACTATAAAAGACGATGTAAGACTAAGAAATGGTGCCCGGGGCCGGACTTGAACCGGCACGCTGTTACCAGCGAGGGATTTTAAATCCCTTGTGTCTACCAATTTCACCACCCGGGCATCGGGTTGCTTTTCAGCAAAGGTGTCAGGCGTAGAACCTGATGCTGCGTTGCAGCGTTTGGAGGCGGAACCCGGAGTCGAACCGAGATAGACGGATTTGCAATCCGCTGCATAGCCATTCTGCCATTCCGCCAGATGCGTCTGGCGCGTGATTAAAACTTATCTCTAAGAGATTGGAGCGGGAAACGAGATTCGAACTCGCGACCCCGACCTTGGCAAGGTCGTGCTCTACCAACTGAGCTATTCCCGCATGTCTTAATCGACCATTTCGTTTGGTTGATGTCCTCTCGAAATGTGGGGTGCATTCTACCTACCCATTCAAAACTGTCAACACAAAAAAGCGTTTAAATTGAGATAAATGCGGTTTTTTATGATCGTTTGCTATTTTTTTATTCACTTTGATTAATGTACGATCAATTTCACTTTACTGCGCCACTTCGAAGGTGTGGCCAGGCCGCTTTTGTATAAACAAACATTGACCAAATTGACAGCACTGCTGAGAAATATAAAAGAATATAACCTAAAGAAACCCAATAAATAGTTATGCCCATAAAGGTTTCTAATCCCGACAACAAGCCAATTAAGGCTAACATTTGCGCAGTGGTTTTTGCTTTACCTATAAAAGACACTTTAACCGCATCCCTTACACCATTCGAACCCATCCATTCACGTAACGCCGACACGTAAATTTCACGAACCAATAGCGCAATAGATGGCAACGTGATCCACAGGTTTGCATAACTATGAGTAATCATAAGAAGAGCTGCGCCCACAATGAGCTTGTCTGCTACAGGATCTAAGAATGCACCAAAGGGTGTAGACTGCTGTAGTTTTCTTGCTAGATAGCCGTCAAACCAGTCCGTTATTGCCGCAAGCCAAAAAATAAATGCGCCTGCCTCGTGCGCCCAGCGCCAATCAAGAAAATAAACAACTACAAATACAGGAATAAGGATTACTCGGAATAAAGTAATACAGTTTGGAACAGTCCACATAAAAAGTACGTCTCGGTGTTATGCCTCTATGGGCGTTTTAGCGCGGTAGCGTATAAGCTCTGCATCTTTCATTTTTGTAACACATTACCTTAATTTGTAATGCATTGCTTGTTACTCATTCATTTATTGATGAAGGTGGTCGTAAATAGTTTCCGCCAGTTCAGGGCTTATACCAGGTACATTTGAAATTTCATCTTTGCTGGCTTTCTTAAGACCCTGCAAGCCCCCCATGAATTTAAGCAGTGTTTGTCTGCGTTTAGCACCAATACCAGGTATGCTTTCCAAACTCGACGTGGTTTTAACTTTCTGGCGTCGGTTGCGGTGCCCAGTAATGGCAAATCGGTGAGACTCATCGCGAATATGTTGAATAAGGTGAAGCCCTGGCGAATGGCTATCCATCGGCAGAACCTGATGGCTACCTGCCAGTATTAGTGTTTCTAAGCCAGGCTTACGGGTGGTGCCTTTTGCCACGCCTAACAGCATAGGCTTTTTATCATGGGGCCAATCTTCAAAAAACGCTTCTGCTTGGGCAAGCTGTCCTTTACCACCGTCTATTAATAGAAGGTCAGGTATTTTTTGCACTTCTTTCACTGACTTGTAGCGACGTTTTAACGCCTGTGCCATGGCCGCGTAGTCATCACCTGGGGTAATGCCTTCTATATTGTATCTGCGATAGTCACTTTTGTGCGGACCTTCACGATTAAATACCACACACGAAGCCACCGTTTGCTGGCCAGACGTGTGTGATATATCAAAACACTCCATGCGTTGAATAGGCGTATCAACTTCCAGTGACGCTTATCTTAATGATTTACGTGACGCTGTAAAGCACTAATTTCAATTAAATCAATCAACTGGTGAAATATTCACCTTTTCGCAATAATAATAACCATCTTGGTAGAAAATGACCTGCGTTCTCATTATTTAAAAACACTATTAGCGTTAACCTACTATAAATGC
Source organism: Alteromonas sp. 5NW40-0090 (assembly GCF_057552975.1). Classification (NCBI taxonomy): domain Bacteria; kingdom Pseudomonadati; phylum Pseudomonadota; class Gammaproteobacteria; order Alteromonadales; family Alteromonadaceae; genus Alteromonas; species Alteromonas sp. 5NW40-0090. Next base: position 191 of record NZ_BAAJLT010000024.1, on the reverse strand, counting down.
ACGTAAAACATAAAACGAAGTTTTTAAAAGCGATTGTAGTTCTCACTCAAAAATTCTCATTAGGTATTCTATGCACATCGACAGTTCATGATGCCAAAATGATAATGTTCATTTAGCTTTGAACAATATAGTTTTGCGTAGGTTTCACTCTTGGCTATAGCCATATACTAAAGCGAGTAAATTTAGCCCAT
>NZ_BAAJLT010000023.1:0-4518 GCF_057552975.1 Alteromonas sp. 5NW40-0090 | reverse complement strand
TTATGTGGGACTGTAAAGCCCTAATTTTAACATTTTTACTCAAACGACCAATTGATAATCAAAGTGTTCAAAATTTAGTTGCTCTCGTATAAAGCAGCCGTTATTCAATCAGGTGCTACACTGACACGGCAATATGAAGCACTGGTCAATCAGACCACACAAACATGCTTGCAGGTTTGGTTAGAAGCGTTAAAGACATGGCTTTATCAGCTGCTCTATTATTAACGCCGTAACAAACATGGAGTGGAAGAAGGTGCTCTTCCCTAGGATGAGCATATCGCGCATCCGGCGCGCTGTACCATTCAACAAGACGAGCTTTGCGTTCATTCTCGCTATAGGCACTGGTCTGCATAGTTGTCTGAAGCCAGTTATTAAAGCGCGTTGCTTTTCGCATTGCCTCATCGGAGCTATCAAAAAAGCCCTGCATATTGTGAAAAGAAGACCCCGAGCCCAATACTAAAATATTCACTTCGTTCTTTGCTTCACTATTTACAGGCTCTACCCCGAGTTCAACAGCTTTCCTAATTGCTTCCCCCAATAGCACATGCTTTTCCGAATCCAAATCAGACGTAATGGATAGTTGAATACAGGGTACATCGGCACTGGGATACATAACACTTAGGGGAATGAACATTCCATGATCGAAACCACGTGCCCTATCCTCTCGTACAGCGATGCCTTGTTCTGCTAAACGCTTTAGTAATAAAGTTGCAAGTGCTACTTCCCCTTTGGCCGGATATTCAAGGGAATACGCCTCTTTAGGGAAGCCATAATAGTCATAAATCAAGGAAGGTTCTGGGTGAGTAGTTACACAGACTTCAGTATCTTCCCAATGGGCACTAATCACTATGACTGCATCAGGTTTGGGTAAATCTGTTGATAATGCTTTGAGCGCTTCAATCATTTCAATGTGATAGGCAGGCGTTCTCGCCTCTCCTACTGACTGCATTTCAAGAAGTGGAAGCGGCCCTCCACCATGAGAAATATAAGCGGTGTTAATTCTCACAGACGGGTGAGTTTGCGTTCGCTGTTGCATAAAACCATACCTTGTTAGATGTAGAGAATACCATTCCTGCATTCCCACGCTTCGCTAGGAAACTTGCCAGCGTCTTCTGAGTGGGCAATGATCTATGCGGATTGATATAAGGGCTCTATAGCCATTGAAACCGGCGCATTTGGGCCGGTTTCGTTAGTCGTTGAATCTCACAACCGCTATTTATTAAGCTTGTGACTAATAAGAGAGTCGATTGAAAATTTACCGCCACCTTGAATAGCTAGCGCACTTGTTGCAGCAAGTAGGGTTAGTGCAAACTCGTAACCGTTGTTAGTCATAAATAAACCGTTTGCTGCATGTACACTAAAAATCGCAATCACCATTGTGAATGCACTTACTAAAGCGGCTGGGCGTGTTAGAAAACCTATAATAAGCGCTAGCCCGCCAAAAAACTCAGCGCTGCCGGCCAGCAATGCCATTAAAAAGCCTGGCGCTAAACCAATGCTTTCCATCCACTGACCTGTGCCTTCTAATCCATAACCACCAAACCACGCAAAAAGCTTTTGTGCGCCGTGTGCGGTAAGAATAATGCCCACAGGCACACGTAAAACCAAACTAGAAATACTGCTATTAGAAGTAAAAATGTTTTTCAGAAATTGCTTGTTCATTGTTGAATCCTCAAAGTCTCTCGTAATTGAAAGTGTCATATCTAAAAAGTGATGAACGCTGTGCCTGACTTCATTGAGTTGGCACAGCGCTAACCTGATGCATATAGAATAGTTACCAACACCTATTGAATAAAGCAGTTAAATATTGAATGATTACCAACAACTTGTTGTTTATTGAGCGAATGGCTGAACGATGGATAAATTATCGCTACTGAAAACCTTCTGCGTTGTTGCGAATGAAGGCAGTTTTACAAAAGCTGCAGAAAAGCTAGACACGTCAAACCAACTCGTAAGCAAGTATGTTGCCGAATTAGAGAAGCAACTTGATACGCGTTTATTCAATCGCACTACAAGAAAAATTCACCTAACCGAGGCTGGTCAGCAGTGTTTGCAACATGCAAATCATATTCTTGAAAGCGTAACCGATATGGAAAGTCAGCTTGGATTGCTCAATACAGAAGCAAAGGGAGTTCTGCACGTAAGTGCCCCTGTCTCTTTCTCAACATTACATTTAGCGAGTGCACTCAGTGCGTTTCAACAAGCACACCCTCACGTATCGATAAACTTGCAGCTAAACGACAGAAAGATTGATGTGATAGACGAAGGGTTTGATGTAGCAATACGTGCAGGTCACCTAGCTAACTCGTCGCTGGTGGCCAAGAAAATCACAACGATAAAGCTGGCCCTGTGCGCTTCACCAGCCTACCTGGAAAAATATGGCACACCGCAACATCCAACCGAATTAAAACCTGAACACTATCTTGAGTACTCCTACGTCAACTATGATAACGATAAATCAGTGCTTATTGCGGCGCTTAAAGCAAATGCCCAGACTGTGACGCCTAAGCTAACCGCCAATAATGGAGAAGTCCTAACCAATGTAGCAAAGAAGGGTGAAGGTTATGTACTTCAACCTACCTTCATTGCCGGTGAAGCGCTCAAAAACGGCGAACTCGTGTCCATACTGGACGATTTCGTACCGCAAGCTATCTCTTTGTATGCGGTCTATCCTCATCGTAAGCTCATTTCTAATAAGCTAAGGGTTTTCATTGACTTTTTATCAAGCTATTTTGAAAGTACGCCCTATTGGGACACGTAAACTGAGGTACGCCTAACGCTTGATTTATATAGTAGAAACATAACTTCAGTAGATGAGGGATATCAGCTTAATAAATTAAGTAAAAACGGCGTGGAGGAACACCTCCGACGCCGTTCGCGTAATAGCCTATCTGGTTTCAGTAACGTGAACTTTAAAGGAGTAACCTTACCCAAAAGCCCTCATCACATTCTGAAGGTTTCCATAATCGCGGGCACACCCGGGAACATACCAATTAGTGCCATAACGGTACATAGCACCAAAAACGTAATTCCTGGAATTAGCCAACGCCCTGCTTTGCCGAGCTCTCCAGCTCTATCTTTACACCCAACGAGCCCCAAATTATCCAAAAGCATGGTAAAAGACCATCCGAATACCGGATTAACTAATACAGATGAAATCACTACCAATGCGGCAGACTGGGTCGTTTTACCTTCACGCGTCATTTGCATACCGGCTTCCATTAGCGGCAGAAAGACCCCAACAATAAGCGCTACGCAAAGCACTGGCGGCCAAATTGCTAGATCCATGGGGTAACCCCAAAGTGCCGCTACAACGCATAAAAAGCCAGTAACTAATGCACCACCGGGTATGGGTCTGCGCGCGATTGAAGCCGGAATAATGTAGGTCCCCCACGAAGATGAGATGTTACCCCCTCCCAGTAGGCTTCCCACGGCCTGACGACTAGATGCAGCAATCATGGTGTCATCTATATTCATGTGCGCTCGTTCACTTTTTTTAGGGTAGCTAAGCTTTTGGAAGACTTGATGACCTAAGAAGTCTGGCGACCACATAGACACAGCCAGCACAGCAAAAGGCAGCACAGCAATGAAATGTGACCAGTCTGGCAGACCTAGTTTCCAACCTGTGTCTTCCCCCCACCAATAAGCAGGGTTCAAGTTAGGCATACCCGGCGACGTTGTGAACTCAAATGGCGCACCGAAGGAAAACGCAATGACCGCCGCCATCACCGCACCAAGCGGTATGGCTAGCCAGCGCTTTTGAATATGCTCTAGCCATGCATACATTAAAATAGTGGCAATGATCACTACGAAGGCTAAGTAAGCCATATCGAAGCTTTCTGCCCACGCAAAGAGTTTCTTCACCTGGCCTGTAATGCCAATAAACCCTAAGTACAACAGCAGCCCACCGCATACACCGTTACTGGTTAGCCTAGCAAGCACACTGCCGCCCTTCGTTATTCCTAAAATAAAACCAAAGAGTCCAATGAGCAGACCGAGCGCCATGGGGTGGCCGCCAGATGCAACAATAAGGGGTACCAAGGGCAGTAAGGGGCCGTGTGTACCTGCTAAATTAGCTGACGGGTTCAGAAAACCGGAAATTAGAACAACGAACAAGACTGCTGCAATGAGTAATTCAAAGCGCACGTTTTCAATAACAAACTCAGGAGACAGCCCTAGCGGTGCTGCGAATGCACCTACTACGGCGGCAACCATAACGATTTTTCCTATGGTCGCCGCCATGCCTGGCACAAAGTCTTCCCACTCAACGCGGTAGTCTTTACCAGGCAGGTTCAACCGCCAACGTTTTGGAGAAAGTATTTGAAGTTCGTGATTTAAATAATCGTCTCTTGATTTAAAACTACTGCTCGGCTTGTGAAGATTTTGATAAGAAGAACTTTCTTGTGACACATAACACCTTTAGATTGCGCGAAGAAAAGCGCAAGCCTAAACATGTGAATGGAATGTAACAATGCGACTGTGGTCTTATACGAAAGTCTAACTTGGTAGACGGGCATA
>NZ_BAAJLT010000022.1:0-6514 GCF_057552975.1 Alteromonas sp. 5NW40-0090 | reverse complement strand
GTCAACCATGTCACACTTGTTCATGAATACGATGATGTAAGGAATACCAACCTGACGACCAAGTAGGATGTGCTCACGAGTCTGTGGCATAGGGCCATCAGTCGCAGCTACTACTAGGATACCACCGTCCATCTGAGCAGCACCAGTGATCATGTTTTTAACGTAATCAGCGTGTCCTGGGCAGTCTACGTGCGCGTAGTGACGAGTAGGAGTGTCATATTCTACGTGTGAAGTAGAAATGGTGATACCACGTGCTTTCTCTTCAGGCGCGTTATCGATTTGATCGAAAGCCTGTGCGTTACCGCCGTAAGTTTTAGAAAGAACTGTAGTGATAGCTGCAGTTAGGGTAGTTTTACCGTGGTCAACGTGGCCGATTGTACCCACGTTTACGTGGGGTTTCGTACGTTCAAACTTTTCTTTTGCCATTTCTATTATCCCAGCAAAGTTACATTAAAAAATTTAGAAATTTTACATGAGCTGGGGAGAAATAAACTGGTGCTGATAGGCAGATTTGAACTGCCGACCTCACCCTTACCAAGGGTGCGCTCTACCAACTGAGCTATATCAGCACTGATTTGGAGCGGGCAGCGGGAATCGAACCCGCATCATCAGCTTGGAAGGCTGAGGTAATAGCCATTATACGATGCCCGCAATCCTAATTCTCTGGCCACCTCATAGAGAAAGTGGTGGAGGGGGCAGGATTCGAACCTGCGAAGGCTGAGCCGGCAGATTTACAGTCTGCTCCCGTTGACCGCTTGGGTACCCCTCCAGATTGATGGTGCCGACTGCCGGAATCGAACTGGCGACCTACTGATTACAAGTCAGTTGCTCTACCAACTGAGCTAAGTCGGCACTACATCAAGTGGGTGCGCATTCTAGAGTATTGTTTAACTCTGTGCAAGTGTCTTTTTGAAAATTTTTCAATTTTCTTTTTTGACCAATTTTTCAACTAATCAAAAACTTACGTCGATGTTCCCTTTAAAAGTTCACTTCGAGCGTAGCGGGCAAGACCCTGCATCACCAAATGAGCGAGGCGCATGTTATCAGCAGATTTTAAGAATGCAAACACTTTTTTGTCTCCACCCCCTAAAATTATGTCAAATTCGGTTTGTTTGCTTGATATGTAATCAACCGCGCTCAAATAAACACCATATAGGGCAGCATGACACCCTGTTGCCACACAATCTTCTGTATCGGTCCCCACTCCAAAGGTGGTCGGAATTTCATCATTCGCGAACACTTTTTTAGTTGAAGCAACCAATGCATTACGCATTACTTGAAATCCAGGTACGATCCAACCGCCTAAATGTTGACCATCCACCACAAAATCAACCGTTATTGCCGTACCTACATCCATAACAAAAAATGCTTTTTTTGATTTTTCTGCAGCACAGACCATGGCAAGCCATCTATCAACGCCCATTTTTTGAACATTCGCGTAACTATTTTTTATGCCGAAGGCTTCTTTCTCTGTGTGCTTTTCTACAAAAACAATATTTCGCTCGTTACACATGGCGGATATTTCATCAACCAGCTCCTGATTTCTTACCGACGCTATATATAAATGGGAAATTTTTTTCTGAGAATCGATAAAAGAGAAGAGAGAATTAGCATCTTCACATGTATAAGGCTCTTCTTCTGCATGACAAAGCAGTGAATATTTTATTCGAGTGTTACCGATATCCACTAATATCACGTGGTTTTCTTCAATGTTGTTCATATTTTTGGCTTCAATCGCAAAGCAATGCGTAAAACGAACGGATAAAATGCTATTTAAAAATCACAAAGATGAACTACGAAGTACTTTTATTATAAGAATGGTCAAAATCTTCGTAGCTCAGCTATAAAGTAAAACAAAATAAAACGTTAATTGCCTCTAAGGCTAACTTCGCCGCCGTGGAATCGGGTAATACCGTCTTGCGTTTCAACTAGTAACGCGCCGCTGGCGTCCACTCCCCTATCAATTCCGGAAAAACGTTTCTCACCCATTTGTAAAACAATGCGTTTATCGGCGTATAAGTCGAGCGCTTCCCAGTATGCAGTAAATGGCCCGAAGCCCTGCTGGGTAAATTTAGGTAAATAAGACCAAAGCGATTTAATTATTTCTGCCGCCAATGCATTTCTATCTGGGATAGTACCCAAATATGACGCAAGATCGCTATGAGGCTGACCTACATCGTACTGATTATCGGGTACGCAAACATTCAAACCTATGCCGATAACACTATGCGCCGTTGCACCTATTTGCCCTTCTACTTCAATAAGTACGCCCGCAAGCTTTTTACCTTGCAAATAAATGTCATTCGGCCATTTAAGCTCGGCATCTTCTACGCCAAACTCTTTAAGTGCATCGCAAACAGCCAATCCTACCAATAAAGAAAGTCCTGCCATGCTTTGATAACCGTCGGGAAAAGACCAGTACATAGAAAAAGTTAAGCTTCCGCCCACTGGCGCTAACCATGAACGGCCATGTCTGCCGCGTCCATCGGTCTGAATTTCAGCAAAAACGACATCGCCGTTTTCAAGATCTTCTCGTTTACTGGCAATACGCTTCTTCATTTCCGTATTGGTGGAAGGTAATACCGACTCCACATCAATAACCGCTCGTTTTGTATTGCCTAAATGGCGTTTAATGCTGTCGGCGCTTAACAATGGAAACCCTCGTTCTAAACGGTAGCCTTTACCTTTTACTTTAAATACATCTAATCCCCAATCGGCGAGTTGGGAAATATGGCCCGCAACTGCTGTGCGCGAAAGGCCCACTTGCTGTGCAATGGTTTCACCGGAGTGAAACTGGCCGTCGGACAACAAAGCGAGTATATGTTTTCTTATAGCTTTTGATGCTTGTCTCATAGCGAAATAAGTCCTTTGCTTCCTAATAAGCGCACTTCTGGCTCAAGCTGTATGCCAAACTTAGCCTGTACGCTTGCTATGATATCTTTTGCCATGGTTATTACATCGTTTCCGGTGGCACCACCTAAGTTAGTAAGTACCAATGGCTGTGTAGGGTGGCATCGTACTTTATTCAAAGTCTTGCCTTTAAAACCTGCCTGGTCGATTAGCCACGCGGCAGGAATTTTTATTTGTTCTTTTTCAGTGGCTGGCAGTTCAACACCTCCGTGCACCACAAAATGGGGCACTGAATCATACTCTTGTGCAATCGCTTGAAACACTGCTTTTGAAACCACTGGGTTTTTGAAGAAACTTCCTGCATTGCCTAGCTCGGCGGGATCGGGAAGTTTGCTCTTCCTAATTTCTATCACCTTACTATACACTTTTTCTGGCGTAGGCTCAGTGAGTGCCGCTAGTTCGCCATAGCTGGTTTCAAGTTCGTAGTGCTTGGGAAGTTTAAAGTTTACATGAGTGATTAGCACTTTGTTCGCTAGTGCGTGTTTGAACACACTGTCTCTATAGCCAAATTGACAGTCTTCATTGACCAACAATACCTGCTCGCCGGTTTCAAGAAATACACACTCTACTTTGTCGATTAACGCATTCACTTCTCGTCCGTACGCACCAATATTCTGAATTGGGCATGCGCCTACTGAACCTGGTATTAAGGCGAGATTTTCGAAACCATACCACTTCTCTTTCATGCACAAAGTGACGAAGTTATGCCAGTTTTCACCTGCACCTACCCGTAAGTAATGGTGACTTTCAGTATCAAAATGGCTTATTCCCTTGATCTCGTTAACCAGAATTGTACCGTCAAAGTCGTCAGTGAAGACTGAATTGCTTCCACCGCCTAATATGTAAATGGCTTTGTTATTATTTTTAGAAGTATTAAAGATAGACAGGAATGAAGTAACGTCGCTAAACGACTGGATAGAATCACAAGAAGCGGCGAGGCCAAATGTGCTGTATGGTTGTAGTGAAGGCATAGAGTTTTACGAACTGCGAACAATTCGCTAATGGTAGGGTAACGAAGCAGCAAATAAAAGCGCAAAGAAAGAATAATCTTGTACCCAATATTGCTAAGCGCTATGGCGCTACCACTTTCACTCGTTAGAGTAATAAAACGGAAGCAATCACTCATATGTAGATACAGAGAACTTATTGTTCTTTGGCGTTATAACCAATACGAAACCCTCCCCAATGTTTACCGTTCACATATATCGGTGCCGATAGATCATGCATGATCTCACCCGTATCTCGTTTATAAGTTTGGAGCAAGAAAGTAGAGGTATTGCTGCCACAACGACTTCCGGTTTTGTCATCGAATATCCGTTTCGTTCTGTTATTTGTTAAATCTGTATCGTAGTTACCAGTGAGAGGCTGACTGAACTTCTTGTTGTGGGTAGGAAAGTAACCATTTACGTCAACTGCGCCGGCATAAATAATGAAACTATGTGTTTCTAATAAAGGCTCTTGGATAGCGGGGAGTACACTATCGGTGAACTTATCAAAAGGTGTTGTATGCTTTACAGGATTAGTGTTCGGTATAGGTGTGTAGTCAAAATTAAACAGCATTGTTTCCGGTATTTCCCCTTCTGAAATCGCTTGCTCGAAACGCTTTCCAATAGTTTTAGCTGCATTTACTGCAATGTCTCTAACTTCGCTGTTTCGATCATTTACATCGAAGCTTTCCAATAGCCTAAAAATATCTTCCGCTTGACTACTCAGTGATAACGCCTGAATAGAAACATCGGTGAGATCATGCTCTAGTTTTTCTGTAGTCGTGTGCAACTGAAGTACATTGGTACTTATACCTGCGCTATGCTCAGCATTATTTTCTACCATTGCTTGCATAGCACCCATTGACTCGCGGGCTTTTGTAGAGAGCATACTGGAGAATGAGATAGCTTCTTCGCTCTCCAGTAATTTCACATTCATATTGTCACTAGAGTTCAGCACCGTTTCCATAGTAGCCACCGCTGCCTGGCTACTGGTATTCATATCCTGTAGCAGACTTTCAATTCCTGAGGTGGCATCGGTTGTCTTCTTGGCAAGCTCGCGTACTTCATCAGCAACAACGGCGAAACCACGTCCTTGCTCTCCCGCTCTTGCAGCTTCAATAGCCGCATTAAGCGCTAGCATATTTGTTTGATCGGCCAACTGGTTAATGGTGTTTGTTATAGTACTTATTCCCTCGGCCTTACTTTTTAATATAGTGAGCGCTTCTGATGACGCATTTATATTTTTAACCAGCTGCTGTTGCTCGCTTAATACATCTTTTAACGACGCACTGCCGAACTGCGTTTTCTCGTCAGATTCATTCATAGAAGATGCAGCATTTTTGGCAAGATCATCTAACTGAGTTGAGGAGACTTCTAGCTGTTGGAGTCTACCGCTCATCTCGCCTATGTTCGCGACTTGCTCATTAAATGCTTTTGATAACTGTTCTAAAAAGAAAGAAATAGAAGCGCCGCCAATCGCTATATTGCTCGCTGCATGACTAACTTTCGTTGCATCATTGCTGTGTACGTTTCTCTTATTATTATCAGGTAGAACGGCTTTACTTGCGGCTATATTTTGGTTTTGAAACACCTTCTCAATAATAAAGGCCGCGAACATAATAGTAAGAAAGATCGCACACGAAGCCATTAAGACATTTGAAGTCACAAAAGAACTCACTACATTAACGAGACTTGCAATTACAGCTAAAACTAAGTACTTCATATGGCCCATCTAACATTTCATTAACAACTATAGAATGTAGACTGACTTAGTTTAATTATCTATAAGCGGATAGTATTAAGTAATGGGGTCAGAGTAATTTATTGGTGAGCATTGTATTCATAGTAAATAAAATAAACACTTCAAGGTACATGTTGCCTCACTCGCAAGCAGTGTACTTTACTTGGTTTCTATCGCTTACAAACGCTTTTTATTTCTAACTGTTATCTGGTACTAACTCATTTAGGTGCAAAACCATCCAGCCGTTAATATAAATATTTCGGGGCCGTCTAGCATCATAAATGGCACCAGAAGCAACCAGTTCATTTACTTTTGTTTTGCTAAGCACAAGGTTATCAACACGATAGTAATTGCGCAGCAATAACGCTTTATCAAATTTCGCATGTTGACTTGGCGAGACAGGTGTTGTGTGAGCAATGTTTCCGACTTTAAAGGTAAGAGTGTCATTATCAACACTAAGTAATTTCAGGGGGACATAGCGAAATCGAGCATCCGATGAAGGATCTATAGCTCTATAGTCGATATAGAAAAAGTCATTTTTCTGAGGGTTGGCTAAAACCTTTTCCTTTTCACTATTTTCTATAAATGCATTAAAAACAAAGAAGAGTACTATTAGAACAAAGCAGACAAGCTCTGCGTGCTGCTTAATTACAGCAGTGACAGGTTCAAGTTGAAAGTTACCCCGCGAATAAGCTGGGTTGTTATTGAATAGTAAGGCAGACATACAAACTTCCTAGCTGTTCAGTTTTTTATACCATACCGATTATTTTTCAACCTGTCGCTCGTTATGCAGAGCTATTATCAAAACTACAGCATACACTCCCCGAATAATGGGGTCAGAGTCGTGACTCTGACCCCATTATTTTTTCTGGTGCAG
>NZ_BAAJLT010000021.1:0-6705 GCF_057552975.1 Alteromonas sp. 5NW40-0090 | reverse complement strand
ACCCCGCTTAGGGGCAATAACACGTGGGCTAAAATTTGGAGCGAAGCGACCCAGCCCACGTGTTATTGTCCCAGGGAGCTTGCGACCGACTACAGCGGTTTGTTAGGTAACCTTACCCAAAAATAGCAGTGAAGCACAATATGGAAAATACCAATAACAAGTGGTGAGTAGAATAAATAAACAACCAACGGATGAAAGCTTAGGTAAAGCGCTGAGGTTGGGCCCGCTGTTCCAAGATAGATGATTGTTGCCAAAGACAACACGCCAGCTAGGAGAAAAAGAAGTCGTTTAACGAACGAGATATAAGGTCCCCAGCAGAGAGATGTAAGAGCAATAAAACCCAGAAGACCACCACAACTAAGAAGTGTACAAATAATAGCAACAAGATAATTACCTTCGCTTATTGCTGCGAACCCCATCAGAAATACAAATGCGGATAGAAAAGTAAGTATAAGAGCAGGCAACCAAGCAAAAATGGTTGTGATGCCAATTACTATTTCTCGGTAAAACATCTGTGGTTACCTAACGGCCCGCATAACGGGCAAAAATACGTTGGCTATAATACCGAGCGAAGCGAAGGGAGCCTACGTGTTTTTGTCCCAGCGAGCTTGCAAGCGAGTTTATGCGATTGTTATGTTCACTTTGCTAAAAATTCCTCAAGAATTTGCATAGTGGGTGTAGTCTTTGAGACCCATTCTCCGTTTTCCATAACCTGCATTGTTTCATTGAAGCCACCTTGAGAATTAAAGTAATCAGCGACTTCTGCATAAAAGTCATGGATAACTTGATCTTCCCGTTCACTCGTAGGTGGTAGTCTAAAGGCGTCAGTAATTAGAACTTTGTGAGATACATGGCCTCTTAGAGCTAATCTCGCTTTCTCAATTTCTCCACTCTCGATATGCCTTAATGCGTACAGCATAAATCTGCCGTTATCTACGTGTTCTTTGGTGTAGCTAGCAGAGTCTAGCGAAGTGGTTAAATAGAATGAAGAGAAAAAGCCAAGGCTAAACACAACCATGGTGAAAAGACCGCCAAAAATTCCAATTAAAACTTTAGATTTCATAATCCATCCTTGTGAACATAACTTTTAAATAAGGGGCGCAGACATGTGGGCTACAATGCGAAGCAGCCCACGTGTTTGCGTCCCAGTGCGCGCTAGCGCACGACTTAATTTTTTTGTTATACACAAACCGTTTATTAACTGCCAGCATGTTGAAGAAAATAGGGTAAAAGCACTGAGCAAAACAACCAGTGATTGTAACTTTAGCAAGCTGCCAGAAAAGAGGGCAGCTTGAGTTGAAAAGCAGAGCTTTCAAGCACCCTTCGATGCTGACCAAAAACTAAAACGAACCCCAAAAGCTGCTGTAAAAAAGCGCAAAACTTTGGTCTGATTATTACTAAAAAATGGGTGGTGTATAACACCCGCATAACGGGCAAAAATACGTAGGCTACAATACCAAGCGAAGCGCAGGGAGCCTACGTTTTTTTGTCCCCGGCGAGCGCAGCGAGTGTTAATGCGCTTGTTATGTGCGTGCAGAAAGAAGCCTTTTGTTTTGCATCATTTTAAATAAAAAGTAGATGGTAATAATAGGACAAATAAACAGCGCTTTGTATGAAAAAGTGACTGGGTATGTATCTGGTAACCAGAGTCCGATAGCAATTGCAAAAAGAATCGAAGTAGTGCCTAAACAGCAGAAGATCAAAAGGGAATAGAGTGCAATTTTCAGCAGAGTGGAGGGCATTGGAAAAATTGCTTTTTCAATGAGCTTATACCCAGTAATGAAGAATACAATTGTTGCTAGATTTGCAAAAAATAGATCCATCTAAGAATTCTCTTTAGCACATAACACCCCAATAAGGGGCAGTTACTTGCCCGCGAAAATAGCGATAGCGCGGGCGAGTAACTGTCCCAGCGAACGTAGTGAGCGAGCTTGATTGGTTTGTTATATTCCATTACCCCACCCGATGTAAATACCAACAGCCAATGACAACGAACATTGAAAAGTATATTGCTAAAGCAAATTCTGTGAATTGTGAACCACTGATAACTCCGTAAGCTGAAATAGAGATAGTTGAAACAGTCATTAAACTTACTAAGTTAAACTTTCCCATTTTCTGCAGAATTAAACTTAGAGGTAAACCGAAAAAAAGAGTTGCTGGATAGGCAACAATAAGAGCAATGAAAGCCACAAATGGTACTAATTCAAAATTGCTACTATTAGCTTGCGGCTCAATAATTTTGAAAGCGAGCGCATATACAATTGTTGCAGGGATTACTGCTAGCGGTCCGAATATGCAAGCAAAAGCATTTTTTCTAAATGAGTCGCTGAACGTTTTCATGGAATATAACTTTCCAATAACGGGCGCAGACATGTGGGGCATAATGGCGCAGCCGCCCCGCGTGTATGCGTCCCAGCGAACGAAGTGAGTGACTTTATTTTTTTGTTATGTGCCATCGCTTGATACTTCCACGAAAAAACCACTAACTTTCTGACCTTTAATTTTTGCGCACCACCGTTTATAAAATGGATACGCTACTAAGGCCATCATAACGCCATTTACAACCGAAACTGCTGGTGTTGCTACTACTGAAATTAAATCGACTATGGTCGGTTCTCCGAAAAGCGCAATAATAAAAATGAGAACTCCAAATACTAATCCACCTATAAAATTGATGGTTGCAGATATTTTGATAAGTGACTTTAAGCTGAGTTGAGTATGAAAAATTCTAGTCATAGGTTTCTAGTTTTAAGTGGCACATAACACCCCACTAAGGGGCGATAACATATGGGCTAAAATTAGGAACGAAGTGACGCAGCCCATGTGTTAGCGTCCCAGCGAGCAGCGCGAGTGCCTTGAGTGGTTTGTTATGTACGTCCACAAACTTCCTAATTAACTTTGATGTTGCCTTTGCTTGCCTGTTGTACCGCAGTATAAGGAATGACAATAGTGTCTGCTGCTACCGAGAAAGCGGTGTCTATGACGAAAAACGGAACATTGCCGAATCTTGAGCCAACGTTTTCGACTCTGCTAGGTTCACCATATAACAAGCAGAAGTTATACATAAGACCACTATATATTCTTGGAATTTCTGAGCAGTAACTTTCTTTCCCACGGTGCTCGATTTGAACATGATTATTAACCGGGTCGATGGTTTTAACCGTTGCGCAAGAGAAACAAAGTGAAGACAGTAATAGAATAAAAATCCTTTTCAATTTAACAAATCCTTTTAAGTACATAACATTAAGCTAAGCGGCGCAGTTGCGTGGGGCATAATGGCGAAGCCGCCCCGCGTAAATGCGTCCGAGCGACCGAAGGGAGTGGTCTTAAGCGCCTTGTTATAAGCAAAGCCAGTTCCTTTGGTCTTTTTAAAAACTAATGAAGCCAGCATACGATTGATTGTTAACACAGACAAGAAAAACGACTGTGCATTGATGTTTTTGAATTGACTGAAGCTAGCCGCCATTTGAACTGTCAAACGCATTTGCGCTTATTGACGTTGAATAATACCTTGGCGATAAAGCGCCTAATGCGCAACCTTTGAATTGAAAGCGGCGGATTTAAACCTACCACAAGCCAGAGCGATGCTTATAAAAACAGGTGAGGGTAGTTTTATTGGGATTTTTATAAAGCCAAACGCAGTTTAGGCTGACGCCTTATAACTTTCCAATAACGGGCGCAGACATGTGGGGCATAATGGCGAAGCCGCCCCGCATGTCTGCGTCCCAGCGAACGTAGTGAGTGTGTTGATTGGGTTGTTATATGACAATGCTAAAATAACCTAAGACCAATAACCGTAGCACTTTAATTGAGGACTTTCTTTCTAAAAAAAAGAGTATAGCTAACCGTTAGCCAGTCATAGTTTACAGAAACAAGTTCCCAGCCTTTATTACCCATATTACCGCAGAGTTCTTCTAATTCTTTGAGCTTTGTGGAGCGCAGCTTGAATACCCCACCTACAGTTTTTACTTCGTATTTAAACCTATCCATATTTGAAAGCGACTCTTGTCTTATAACACCCGCATAACGGGCAAAAATACGTAGGCTATAATACTTAGCGAAGCGAAGGGAGCCTACGTGTTTTTGTCCCTAGCGAGCGTAGCGAGTGTTAATGCGTTTGTTAGTTGCCGTAAATTCAATAGGTGTGCTAACATTTGTGCGTACATTTCATAAGGAGTTTACCATGGATACCCGTATTCAGTTTAGAGTAGATGAAGAAACTAAACGGCTAGCTCAGTTAATGGCCGAAAGCCAAGGACGCACTTTAAGTGACGCTTGCAGAGAGCTTACGGAAGAACTTGCTGAACAGCAACGAAAAATAATTACTCATGATCAGTGGCTTACTGAAGAGGTTAATGCTGCGTTCAGTAAATTAGAGAGTGGGCAAAGTAAGTTCGTCAGTCATGAAGAAGCTAACTTGGACATGGAAGCTCGAAAAATGAAAATTAGGAATAAAGCCAAAAAATGATCTTATGGGAAAAAAGTTCGTTGGATGATCGTGAGGCTATTTTCGAGTTTTTATACGAATTTAACCCGTTAGCAGCAGAAAAAACTGATGCAATAATTGAGAATAAAGTTGAAAACTTGAACCAGCAACCTCTTATGGGAGTTGAGAGAGAGGGTATACCAGGAAGATTGTTAATAATTCCAGAGGTTTCAATGATTGTTTCATATTTCATAAAAGACGACATTATTCACATTCTTCGAGTTTTACACCAAAAGCAAAAATTTCCTGTAGGCAACTAACGCCCGCATAACGGGCAAAAATACGTAGGCTATAATACTGAGCGAAGCGAAGGGAGCCTACGTGTTTTTGTCCCTAGCGAGCGTAGCGAGTGTTAATGCGTTTGTTATGCCTTGCGCTAAATTTGATACGACACATAAATGCATAGAGTGCCAAAAATTAATAATGCCGCCGGAGCCAAAATTATATAGCCCCAGTGTTTTATCAACACTTTATCACCCAAGATTGATAGTTGTAATTTGTCATTTATATCAAAGAGCATTGTAAGTATGCTGGTATCGCAAACATAACTCGCAAGTCCAGAAGATGGATGATCGAAGCTGAGCTTTAAAACCTTCGCTCTACTAGAACGAGTTTCGGTACTCGCATTACGAAAGATTTTGTCTACAACAACAGCACTTACTGTTCTAGCCCGATACATAAACTGAATTCTATATAACAGCAAAATAGCTGAACCAACTAATAAAGATATTCCGATAGTTAAGCAATAAATCTTCATAATCTAATCATGGACATAACTTTCCAATAACGGGCGCAGACATGTGGGGCATAATGGCGAAGCCGCCCCGCGTGTATGCGTCCCAGCGAACGAAGTGAGTGTGTTGATTGGGTTGTTATATGACATGCTGATTAAACCCTTGAACCACCCCATAATTGCACTGTAGACATTAGCAAGATAGCCAATATAAGCCCAGAGACTAATGATACGCCGATGGGGATCAAGATAACTTGCCATAGTTTCAAAACCATAAAGCGCTTTAAAATGAACGAAAACAACACTATCGATATTACAACTGATGCTGGCTCTACTAAACCCGTTAAATAGGTAATTGAAGCTGAAAAAGCCTGCGTAATTAAAAATAAACCAGTAAGTAATATACTGCGCTTGTTTACATTTTCAGTCACTTTGAGTAGGTGGAGAACAATTCGAAAACCTATGAAATTTCCAAGAAGAAATGAAATCAAAAAGAAGACTGGAAACACAAAAGTACCTTTGTCATATAACGTTAAGCTAAGGGGCGGTAATGCTGCGCGAAAATAGCGAAGCTGCGCAGCGTTACCGTCCCAGGGAGCGGAGCGACCGCCTTAAGCGCCTTGTTATAAGCAAGGCTTTACGACCGAAGCTTGTTGACCAAACCATCTCGATTTTGGACCCAACTTAAACTTAAAACTTCATTATTCTTAAAGTTAATTGAAACTCTTGGAATGAAAAGAAAATTGGAAGTTTTTACACTTACAATATCACCCAATGGTTTAGCGATTTTATAACCAGTAATTTCGTTCTCAAACTTAAAACACCCTTTGCTAACAACAATTTTTTCTTGCTTCTTTTCCTTCAATGTTCTATTCCAAAATCTAAGGTGAGAAGCTGAGTATGCAAAAGCAGGTACTGCAAAAATAATGACAAAAACTGTATTTAGACCAAATTCTTTATGAATAATAAAAATTATGAGAGCCCAGAGCCAAAGACTTGGCAATAATATTTTGTGGTAGGCTTTGTAAGCTTTTTCATCAAATTTAAAGTGCAACTCTGCCCCCTTGTTTATAACGCTAAGCTTTGGGGCGCTAGCACGTGGGCTAAAATCCGAGCGAAGCGAGCCAGCCCACGTGTTAGCGTCCCAGCGACCGAAGGGAGTGCCAACAGCGTTTTGTTAGGCGTACAAAGAAAAGTACGCAGCTTTGCTGCCACCACTAGTCCGTTAGACCGCGTAATTAAATTATTGAATTTAAGATAAAACAACCCTGTTCGAAATGCCAGATGTTAACGATATTGCTGGATAAAAGAGCGAGTTTAGAAGACTGGAGATGCAGAATGTTGGCGTTGTGATGTTGATAAAAAGCGCGTTGCTAAAGTCGTTAAAATAACTGAGAAAGTTAGCTGTGAAGACAGCCTAGAGAAACAACCTTGATGCTTTAATGTCATGGTTTAACCTATTTTTTAATGCTGTAAGTAAATGACG
>NZ_BAAJLT010000020.1:0-11459 GCF_057552975.1 Alteromonas sp. 5NW40-0090 | reverse complement strand
ATACAGTTACATTAACTATCACCGATAGCGCGGGCAACACGCAAACTGTAACTGCCACTGTGCAAGCAGACGGCACCTATAGCGCTGACGTACCGGCTGAATTAGCTGAAGGTGAATTTACGGTTAACGCCAGCGTTACCGATGAAGCGGGCAATACGGCCAATGCCGAAGCACAAGGTGCTATCGACGTGACGGCGCCAACCATCTCATTAAACGACCCAGGAATAAATGGCGATGCTACACCCACACTTTCGGGGTTAACGGATGCCGTGCCCGGAAGCACGATAACGCTTACCGTTACCGATAGTGCTGGCGTTACTCAAACCTTTACCACCACTGTGCTTGCCGATGGTACCTTTACCGTTGAAGTTCCAAATGCGGTGGCAGAGGGTACATACAGCGTATCTGCTGAGGTGGCAGATGGTGCGGGCAATACCGCACAAGCAACAGCAAGCGGCGATTACGACTCCACAAGTCCTTCCACGACCGTAAATCAACCTGCTCCAACGAACGATACTACGCCAAACGTTTCTGGTGAAACCGATGCCCCTCCTGGCAGTGAAGTCGTGATTGTTGTTACAGATAGCGAGGGTAACGAACAAACAATCGTTACTACAGTGGGCGCTGACGGCACGTTCAACGAAGATGTACCAGCGGAGCTTAGCGAAGGTGAGTACACGGTAGATGTTACTGTAACAACACCAGCAGGTAATAGTTCTACCACCACAGTGACTGGCGAAATTGACACTACGGCGCCGATAATTAGCCTTGATCCTATTGGCTCAACCAACGATGACACGCCAGTGATAAATGGCGACACCGATGCAGAACCAGGTGCGATTGTAACGCTAGAAATTGTACATTCAGATGGCACTACGCAAACCATTACTGCGACAGTGCAAGAAGACGGCAGCTTCAGTGCTGAAGTGCCGCAAGCACTCGCAAACGGCGACTTCACGGTAACCGCTACTGTGTCTGATGTGGCGGGCAATACCGCTTCAACGACAATCGATGCGGTTATCAATACCCAAGGTCCTAATGTTGTTATTGAAACAGGCTCTCCTACCAACGGTAGTGAAGGTATAGGCGGTTCGTCAGACGCCCCTAATTCTGAGGTTGTGGTTGTTATCACCGATAGCGACGGCAACAGCCAGACAATAACGGGGACAACCGATGAGGATGGCAACTTCAATGTAGCATTCCCTCCTGGCTCTGAAGAGGGCGAATATGAGATTGAAGTGACGGTGACAGACGAAAATGGCAATAGCTCTACCGCCACGGCCACTACTGTACTTGATACCACCCCACCGGTTGTGAATATCGACCCACAAACGGATACTAACGACACAACACCTACGATTTCAGGTAATACAGATTTGCCCGCAGGCAGCGAAGTCGTTATTACCGTTACCGATAGCCAGGGTAATACGCAGACTATTACCGCCGTTGTTGATGAAAATGGTAATTTCAGCGCCGATGTCGAAGACGCGCTAGCAGAAGGCAACTATGAGGTTTCTGTTGAAGCAACTGATGCAGCGGGTAATACAACCACCGCTGTCGACAACAGTGGCACCATAGACACTACCGCACCAGTACTTTCTCTAGACCCACAAACTGACGGTAGCGACACCACGCCAACTATTTCAGGCTCTACCGATTTACCACCTGGTTCAACAGTAACCATTGTGGTGACCGACAGCGCGGGCAACACACAAACTATCGATGCCATCGTTGATGAAAACGGTGACTTTAGCGTCGACGTGCAAACGCCGCTTACTGAGGGTGAATATACCGTAGAGGCCAGTGCTACAGACGAAGCAGGCAACACAACGACTGTTACTGAAAATGGCGGCAATATTGATACGCAAGCCCCCACCATTTCACTAGAGCCACTTGGCACAGGGAATGACACGACACCGTCAATTAGCGGTTCTACAAACTTGGAAGCGGGCAACACGGTTACACTTACCGTAACCGATAGTGCTGGAAACAGCCAGACCTTTACTGCCACAGTAGACGCGAACGGCGAATTTAGCGCAGACGTGCCTGCTGAACTCGCTGATGGTGACTACACTGTTGAAGCAACAGCCACCGATGCTGCAGGAAATAGTGCTTCGACGTCACAAACTGGCACCGTGGACAGCAATGCGCCAAGCTTAACCCTTGACCCACTGGGTGATGATAACGACACCACGCCTACTATCTCAGGTACTACCGATTTACCCGCTGGCAGCACTGTCACACTGTCTGTTACCGATGCGCTTGGCAATACGCAAACATTTACGGCAACGGTAGACGGTTCTGGTAATTTCAGTGTCGATGTGCCCAATCCATTAGCAGAAGGTGAATATAGCGTAACGGCTACAGCGACCGACGCGAACGGCAATACTGCAACGGCAACGGAAACTGGCGGTAATATCGATATTACATCGCCGCTGGTTAACTTAGATGCTCAAGGCAGTACTAATGATACTACGCCAACCATCTCAGGTAACACAGACCAGGCACCGGGTAGCAGTGTATCAATCACGGTTACAGACAGTGCAGGCAATACGCAAACTTTTGAAGCTATAGTCCAAAATGACGGTACTTTCTCTGTTGACGTGCCGGCAGAGCTTGCCGACGGCAACTTTACCGTTACCGCCACTGTCACTGACGATGCGGGTAATCAAGACTCTGCATCGACACAGGGCAATATTGATACCGCAGCACCAACGCTTTCGCTCGACCCTCAAGACATTAGCAACGACACCACGCCACTTATTAGTGGCACAACAGATTTACCACAAGGTAGCACGGTAACACTGGTCGTCACCGATAGCTTAGGTAATCAGCAAACTATTGAAGCCGTTGTTGATGAAAACGGAGGCTTTAGCGCCGAAGTACCTAGCGCATTAGCAGAAGGTAACTACTCCGTTACAGCAACCGCTGTCGATGAAAATGGTAATACCGCTAGCGTGACAGAAAACGGCGGCATAGTAGATACAACCGCACCATCGCTATCTTTAAATCCAGTGGGTTCTGGCAACGATCCCACACCGACTTTATCGGGCAGCACCGATCTGCCTGAAGGGAGTGTTGTCTCGCTAACGGTCGTAGATAGCGCAGGTAACATTCAAACTATCAACACCTTAGTCGATACTAACGGTAATTTCTCTGTCGACGTCCCCCAAGAACTGGCTGATGGAGACTTTACTGTTACTGCCACGGCAGAAGACGAAGCAGGCAATGAAGTTACAGACAACGCAACGGGTAATATTAATACCAATGCCCCCACGTTAGTGCTAGATGGTCAAGGCGAGACGAATGACAGCACGCCCGCTATTTCAGGCACTACCAACTTGCCTGAAGGAAGCACGGTTACTTTAACCGTGACGGATAGCACAGGTAACACGCAAACGATTACCGCGACAGTAGGTGCAGACGGAACATTTAGTGCGGATGTTCCCAACCCACTCGCTGATGGCGCTTACACCGTTACCGTCAGCGCAACTGACGGCGATGGCAATACGACAACAGTAACCGACAATGGCGGCGTTGTAGATACCACCGCGCCTACGCTTACCTTAGAAAACCCTGGCAGCACGGGTGACACCACACCTACGCTTTCAGGCACCACTGACCTTCCTGAAGGAAGCACGGTTACGCTTGTCGTTACAGATAGCGCTGGAAACACGCAAACAATCAATGCCTTGGTCGATGCAAATGGTAGCTTCAGTGTAGATGTGCCAAACGCACTAGTTGACGGCGACTTTACTGTTACTGCCACTGCAACCGACAGTGCAGGCAATACCGCGAATGCCAATACAACAGGTAATGTAGATAGCGAAGCGCCGCTGTTAACCCTTGATACACAAGGCGCTACCAGCGATGTTACCCCAACTATCACAGGTACTACCGACGTGGCACCTGGCACACTGGTTACCATTACCGTGGTAGATGCCAATGGTAACTCGCAAAGTTTCCAAGCAGCCGTGCAAGCAGACGGCACATTCAGTGCCGATGTGCCTAGCGCCCTGGCTGAAGGCGACTTTACCGTTACGGCAACAGTAAGCGATGCACAAGGCAACACCGCGACGGCAAACGAAGCAAATGGAAGTATTGATACACAAGCGCCTATTGTTACCGTTAACCCGTTAGATTCAGGCAATGACGCTACGCCGGTTATTTCAGGTAATACAGATTTACCTGAAGGCGCTGTTGTTGTGATCACCGTGACTGACAGCAATGGCGACACGCAAACCATTAACGCATTGGTTGATGCTGACGGCAACTTTGCAACAGAGGTATTGTCTCCACTGCCTGAAGGCGACTACAGCGTCGAAGTTACTGCAAGAGATGATGCAGGTAATTCAACAATCGCAACTGAAGACGGTGGCAATATTGACACCACCGCCCCTGTACTTACGCTAAATCCGCAGGGCACAGGCAACGATGAAACGCCTAACATATCGGGCAGCACTGATTTAGCGCCGGGAAGCACAGTCACGTTAACTGTCACAGATAGCGCAGGCAACACACAAACCTTTGACGCCGTTGTAGACGCGAATGGTGACTTCAGCGCAGATGTTCCAAACGCTATACCAGACGGCAGCTATACGGTAACAGCAAGTGCCTCAGACGATGCAGGTAATACAACCACCACCTCTGATACCGGTACGCTAGATACCAGCGCCCCTGCACTGACACTAGATGCGCAGGTTACGGTGAGCGATACTACACCAACCATTTCGGGTACGACTGACCTACCAGCGGGTTCAACCGTGACGCTTTTTGTCACTGACAGTGCAGGCAACACCCAAACCTTTACTGCACTTGTTGATGCGAGCGGTAACTTTAGTGCTGATGTCCCCGCGCCTCTTGCCGAAGGTGATTACTCAGTAACCGCTACCGCTACTGACAGCAACGGAAATAGTGCATCTGTCACCGACAATAACGGGATCGTCGATACCGTCACCCCCATTATTTCACTAGATGCGCTGGGCTCAAATAACGATACTACGCCTACCATTTCGGGCACTACGGACCTGGCAACAGGCGAAACCGTAACGCTGTCGATTACCGACAACGCTGGCAATACACAAACTGTGACCGCAACGGTTGACGCAAACGGCAACTTTACTGTGGATGTGCCAGCCGCACTGGCCGAAGGTGACTATACGGTTACTGCAACGGCCACCGACGATGCTGGCAACAGTGCGTCAGCCAATGCAACAGGTACCATAGACACCACAGCGCCTACCCTAACCTTAGACCCTCAAGGATTAGGCAACGACACGACGCCAACCATTTCGGGAAGTACAGATCTAGCGGAAGGTAGCGTGGTCTCCTTGGTTATCACAGATAGTGCAGGCAACATTCAAACAATTACAGCAACAGTTGATGCTGCAGGAAACTTTACGGTTGATGTACCCGGGGCACTTGCTGAAGGCTCGTACAGTGTTGAAGCTAGCGCCACTGATGAAGCAGGCAACAGCACGTCGGTTCTCGATAATTCAGGCGTTATCGACATCACGCCACCTGAGCTAAATCTTGAAGAATTAGCGCCAGAGAATAACCTAACACCAACTATTTCTGGTACCACAAACCTTCCAGCTGGCGCCATTGTCACACTAACGGTGGTCGACAGTGCAGGTAACACGCAAACCTTTGCTGCAACGGTACAAACCGACGGCAGTTTTGCAGCCAACGTACCTTCACCGCTAGCTGAAGGTGACTATACGGTTACCGCAACGGCTCAAGACGCGGCAGGCAACCAAGGTTCTGATTCTGAAACGGGAGGCAGCGTAGATACCACAGCGCCTGTTATCACTCTGGATCCGCTTGGTACAGGTAACGATAACACGCCTACCATTAGCGGAAATACCGACCTAGCTGCGGGAAGCACAGTAACTATCACAGTAACTGACAGTGTTGGCGCTGTGCAGACGTTTACTGCAACGGTTGATGGTAATGGCGACTTCAGTGCAGATGTGCCTGATCCTATGGCAGACGGAAACTTCGACGTTACTGCAACGGCCACTGATGCTGCAGGCAATACTGCTACAGATACAGTGAGCGGCGACATAAACTCTGCCGCGCCTACCCTATCCCTAGACCCTCTTGGGTCGGGCAACGACACAACGCCGACCATTTCAGGTAATACCGACTTAGCGCCAGGTAGCACTGTAACGCTAACTGTGACTGACAGTGCTGGAAACACACAAACATTCAGTGCCGTAGTGCAAGGTGATGGAAGCTTTACGGCTGATGTTCCTGCAAGCTTACCTGAAGGTGACTATTCTGTTACTGCCACCGCCACAGACGGCGCTGGCAACAGTGCATCGGTAACCGAAAATGGCGGTAACATCGATACCACAGCCCCATCGATAACCATCGATACACAAGGGCTTGGCAATGATGCAACGCCGTCTATCTCTGGCACCACAGACCTCAATGCTGGCGACACAGTTAGCATAAGCGTGACAGACAACGCTGGAAATACCCAAACATTCACTGCAACCGTTCAAAACGATGGTACTTACAGTGCTGATGTTCCTGCCGATTTAGCTGAAGGCAGTTTCAGTGTGATCGTCACTGCGACTGACGATGCGGGTAATTCAGCAACGGCAATAGATAACAACGGAGTCATAGATACAGCAGCCCCCACCATAACGTTAGACGCACAAGGCCTAACCAACGACGCTACACCGACTATATCGGGAACCACCGACTTAGCTGCGGGCAACACGGTAAGCATTAGCGTAACTGATAGCCTAGGCAATACGCAAACTTTCACTGCCATAGTTCAAGCGAACGGTAGCTTTAGTGCTGATGTGCCGGTTGACCTTGCAGAAGGCGATTACACAGTAGAAGTGACGGCGACTGATGATGCAGGTAATCAAAACACAGCGGTTGATAACAACGGTACAGTTGACACCACCCCACCTGTTATCAACTTAGATCCAGTGGCCAGCGGCAATGACGCAACGCCAATTTTGAGCGGTACTACCGACTTGCCAGAGGGAGCAACCATTACACTGGTTGTCACCGATGCAGGCGGTAATGTACAGAACCTTACCGCTACGGTAAACGCGGATGGCACTTTCTCAGTTGAAGTACCCAGCGCGCTTGTTGATGGCGATTACGATGTAACAGCCAGTGCGAGCGACGCTGCGGGCAATAGCACGACTGTGTCGGATAGCGGCAATATTAATGCAAGCGCTCCGGACATTACGCTAGATGCCCTTGGCCAGACAAACGACGCTACGCCTCTTATTTCTGGCACAACTACCGCGCCAGTTGGTGCCATTGTCACCTTAACAGTGACAGATAGTGCTGGATCAGTTCAAACCTTTACTGCAACAGTCCAAGGAGATGGCACCTTCAGCGCAAGCGTACCGTCAGACTTGGCTGAGGGCAGTTACACAGTTGTC
Organism: Alteromonas sp. 5NW40-0090; assembly: GCF_057552975.1. Lineage (NCBI taxonomy): Bacteria > Pseudomonadati > Pseudomonadota > Gammaproteobacteria > Alteromonadales > Alteromonadaceae > Alteromonas > Alteromonas sp. 5NW40-0090. Next base: position 4,044 of record NZ_BAAJLT010000020.1, on the reverse strand, counting down.
GCAGAAGTGACTGACGGCGCCGGAAATACAGGCTCTGACTCTGAAACTGGCGGTGTGGTAGATACCACATCACCGGCTATTGATGTGACAGATCCGGGGGTTGGCAATGATGCAACACCAACCATTAGCGGCACGACAGACCAGCCAGCCGGAAGCACAGTTTCAATTACCGTCACCGATAATGCTGGCAATATACAAACCTTATCAGCAACCGTGCAAAGCGACGGCTCTTTTAGCGTAGACGTACCCACCACTTTGGCTGAGGGTAACTTCACAGTTCAGGCAACAGTCGTTGATGAAGCAGGCAATACAGCGTCCGACGCTGAAACCGGTCTAATCGACACAATTTCACCTGTTATTACGCTGGACGAGCCAGGTACAGTTAGCGACTCAACCCCAACCATAAGCGGTACTGTAGATTTACCGCAAGGTTCTACAGTGCAAATAACGGTTGTTGATAGTGCGGGTAATAGCCAGGTGTTCTCTGCATTGGTTGCCGCAGGCGGCGTATTCTCTGCCGACGTACCAGCGGCGATGGCTGAAGGAAACTTCACTGTATCAGTAACCGCCACTGATACAGCAGGCAACAGTACAACCGATAACGAAGCAGGCGTAGTTGATACTCTAGTACCTACACTTACTATAGATGTTGCCGATACCACTAACGACGCAACGCCACTCATTACCGGTACAACCGATGAACCTGCGGGCTCAGTTGTCACTATTTTGGTAACGGATAGCGCCGGTGCAACCCAGACCTTAAGTGCAGTGGTACAGGCCGATGGTTCTTTCTCTATCTCCCCAGGTACGAATTTAGCTGAAGGCGACTTCACGGTAAGCGCTACCATCAGTGATGAGGCAGGTAATACAGCGACAGCGAGTGATGCTGGAAGCATAGACACTACAGCACCATCACTAACCTTAACGCCACTTGAAGAAGGCAATGACACAACGCCTACCCTATCTGGTAGCACAAACCTTGCGCAGGGTAGTGAAGTTACGCTTGTGGTAACTGACAGCGCCGGAAATGTTCAAACCATCACAGCTACAGTTGATGTAAATGGTAACTTTACAGTGGATGTGCCTGCGCCTTTGGCAGAAGGTGCATACAGTGTTGAAGCCACGGCGAATGATGAAGCGGGTAATAGCACTACCGTTGTAGACAATACAGGCGTTATTGATACGACAGCTCCTACCCTATCGTTAGATACACTAGCCACAGACAGTGACACAACGCCTACAATATCAGGGAATACTGATCTGCCTGCAGGCGCGACAGTAACGATTACGGTGACGGATAACGCAGGTGTAAGCCAAACCTTCGATGCAACCGTTCAGGGAGACGGCAGTTTCTCGGCCGATGTGCCTAACCCAATGGCTGAAGGAGGGTATACCGTTACCGCCGTTGCCCAAGACCCAGCAGGTAATGAGACGACTGCCACTGAAACAAACGGTAGCGTAGACACTACCGCGCCGACAATCAATTTAGATGCACAAGGCACAGGTAACGATACCACGCCAACGATCACGGGTAGCACCGATTTAAGCCCAGGTAGTTCAGTGACCATAACCGTCACCGACAGCGCGGGAGCAGAACAGACATTTACTGCTATTGTCGATAGCGTTGGTAATTTCAGCGCCGACGTGCCCAATGCAATGGCAGACGGAAACTTCGATGTTACTGCTACCGCCACTGATGCTGCTGGAAACTCGGCGTCTGATAATACCAGCGGCAATATCAATACAGCCGTGCCAAACCTAACCTTGGACTCGCTTGGTACTGGAAACGACACGACACCGACCATTTCCGGTACTACAGATATTGCGCCAGGCAGCACCGTATCCATCAGCGTTACCGATAGTGCCGGAAACACCCAAACATTTGACGCCATTGTTCAAGCTAATGGCACCTTCTTTGTAGATGTGCCAGCAGCCTTATCTGAAGGTAATTATTCAGTCACCGCAAGTGCAACAGATGGCGCGGGTAATACGGCAACCGCAAACGAAAATGGCGGTGTTATCGATACTACTGCGCCAGCTGCGCCTACTGTTGATGCAGGCAACGGTACCGAAATTACCGGCACAGCCGAAGCAGGCGCTGCCGTAAACGTAGACGTTGACGGTGATGGCACACCTGATTTCATAGTGATTGCTGATGGCGATGGTAACTGGTCAGTTACACCCACTGTACCTCTAGCCGATGGCGTGGTTGTCACGGCAACAGCTACCGATGAAGCAGGCAATACAAGTAGCCCAGCGACTGACACAGTAGACGCTGTTGCGCCAATCGTTGCCTTTAACGACCTAACGACTAACGACACCACGCCTGCACTTACCGGTTCGGTAGACGATCCAACCGCCATCGTGGTCGTTACCATTAACGGTACAGACTATACCGCGACAAACAATGGTGATGGCAGCTGGACACTGGCTGACGATATCGTTGCAGCGATGGCTGAAGGTAGCTATACCGCTACGGTTACTGCTACTGATGCCGACGGTAACACTGGAACTAACTCTGGTACTGTGGTGATTGATATCACTGCTCCAGCAGCGCCTACCGTCGATGCAGGCAACGGCACTGAAATTACGGGTACTGCGGAAGCAGGCGCAACGGTAAATGTGGACGTGGATGGCGACGGCACGCCAGACTTCACCGTCATCGCAGATGGCGATGGAAATTGGTCAGTAACACCCACTACACCGCTGGCCGATGGCGTGGTTGTTACGGCAACGGCGGTTGATGGAGCTGGCAATGTCAGTGCACCAGCGACAGATACAGTAGACGCTGTTGCGCCAGTCGTTGTAATCAACGACTTAACTACTAATGACGCTACACCAGAGCTAACCGGTACGGTTGACGATCCAAACGCTATCGTAGTAGTGACCATTGATGGCGTGGACTATACCGCAACTAACAATGGTGATGGAAGCTGGACGCTGGCTGACGATGCAGTAGCTGCACTTGCAGATGGTAGCTATACCGCCACCGTTACTGCCACAGATGCCGATGGCAATGTGGGTTCAAATTCTGGAACGGTAGTGATTGATACTACACCACCTGCGTTACCTACTGTGGATGCGGGCAACGGCACCGAAATTACCGGTACCGCTGAAGCAGGCGCCACTGTAAATGTGGACGTGGATGGCGACGGCACGCCTGATTTCACCGTCATCGCTGATGGCGACGGTAATTGGAGCATTACGCCTGATACACCGCTTGCCGATGGCGTAATTGTGACCGTAACGGCAACTGACGCAGCGGGTAACATTAGCAACCCAGCCTCAGACACGGTTGACGCGGCAGCGCCAGTAGTTGCCTTTAACGATTTAACAACGAACGATACAACGCCGGCACTTACTGGTTCGGTCGACGACCCAACAGCCACTGTGGTTGTTACCATCAATGGTGCCGACTATACCGCCACCAATAACGGTGATGGCACGTGGACACTGGCTGACGATGCGGTGGCGGCACTTGCTGAAGGTAGTTATATCGCAACGGTTACTGCAACCGACCCAGAAGGTAATGTGGGTACAACTACTGGCACAGTGGTTATTGATACCACAGCACCTGCAGCGCCTACCGTTGAAGCGGGCAACGGCACTGAAATTACCGGCACAGCCGAAGCGGGCGCAACGGTAAATGTGGATGTAGACGGAGACGGCACGCCAGATTTCACTGTCATCGCTGATGGCGACGGCAATTGGAGCGTAACGCCAGATACACCATTAGCAGATGGAGTTGTAGTAACGGCAACAGCAACCGATGAAGCGGGCAACACAAGTGGGCCTGCATCTGACACAGTAGACGCCGTGGCACCTGTTGTAACCATCAATGATGTAACGACCAATGACACTACGCCTGCACTAACGGGTACGGTTGATGACCCAACGGCTACTGTAGTAGTCACCATTGACGGCAACGACTATACCGCTACCAATAACGGTGACGGTACATGGACGCTGGCCGACAACGCAGTTGCTACGCTCGCTGAAGGTAGTTACCCAACATCTGTTACTGCAACTGACGATGCGGGTAAT
>NZ_BAAJLT010000019.1:0-46788 GCF_057552975.1 Alteromonas sp. 5NW40-0090 | reverse complement strand
CGAAGCCGTTGCTTCTTAGTGACTCACCCTGTTCGAGTGAAGTGCGCATTTTACATCGTTTATTTTCGATGTCAACCATGTTTTTAAACTTTTTATTTGCTTTAAAACTTGGTTTCGCACTTGTTGCTAAGTTGGCTTTCTTTTTCTCGAAGCCCCCTCAGAACGTGGAGCGCATTATAGATACCTCTTGAGAAAGATCAACACTTAAATTGGATTTTTTTGCTTTTTACACCACTTTTGGTGTTAACCGCTCATTTCTGCATCATTTCTATCGACTCAATGCATCTTTAGACTAGTTTTTTCACATTTTATTGTTCAAATTGTTACAAATGAGTAAACTATATACAGCCTCCAACACCATAATAAACAATAGAAAGGTAGGTATATGAAAGTAGGCTTTATTCAATGCGCTGTTATTAGCGCTATTTTTGCAATTGCAGGTTACTTGTTATTTTCTTCTGCTAGTTTAAACGTCCACGTTCCATTGACCGTATCAGCAGCCCTGCTGATCAGCGGTATCGTTACTCCTTGGCTAGCGTCTCTTATTCAAAGTTCATCTTCCTCAGATGCCAGAGCACATTCTAATGACGGATCAGTAGAAACTTTATATGTAGGTAATTTGCCATACCGAGCAAACGAAAACGCGGTGAAAGAGTACTTCAGTAGTTTTATCGAAGTACAGTCGGTTCGCTTAATGAAGGATCGTAAAACTGGAAAGAGAAAAGGCTACGGTTTTATCGAGGTTGTCACAGACGATCTAAACAGTGTTATTGATAAGACAAACGACTCAATCTTTCAGGAACGAACACTTAAGGTTCGTCCTGCAAAGGATAAAGTCGAACACGTATAGTCCTGTATACTCAGTATCAGTTATTCAACAAAAGCCCGGTTAGCTTTGCTTCCGGGCTTTTTATTTTGGTAGACCACTAACTTTCGCTAGTTTCAGCAGATTGAGGAAGACCCTCTAACAGGGTTTGGTTAAATGAGCGGAATCTATTTATTGCTGATATAAGGTCGGGTACCTGAACATCTTCCATTTCGTTAATAATACCAGCTATTAAAGCATTGTAGTCTTCACTACTCTCTAGCTTGCTTTCTGCATTCGCAAAAGTATCCATCATCTTCTCTAAGTATTGAGCAATGGGACTAACCACATTTCCAAACTGCCCGTTATCGCTTTTATCCTCGTTGTAATGCTGGATGTTCTCGTATGTTTTTAACACTTCGGTTTGCGTAGTCCTATTCAACTGTAACGCATAGCCAACCAACTCTTTATCGTCAAAGCCTAAACTTAGTGCCTCTTCGAAAGCTTTGTCTATATCTCCGCTGTAGAAAGTATCGGCAAGATCCTGAACTTGACCGACCAAATCAGCGATCGATTCCAACTCATCTGCATCAAGTTCGCCTTTCAATGAAAAACTAATACCGCTTCGTTCATAGTATTGGTAAGAAGTTTGTTGTTGGTATGATGCTGAAAAATTGTTTTCACCTTGCTCACCACTACCGCCTGATTGCTCCTGAGATGCTTGGGCCTGGAAGTTAAGTTGTTGAGACGCTTGGAACGAGCGAAGACTCTCAAAACTAAAACTCACTTCGTCCCCATCTTTAGTTCGAATCAGCAAGCTCCCGCTTTTCTCATCCGATGCAGCTACTGCGTTTAAGGATGAAAGTGATACGGCGTTCGGCTGCTGGCGACCAAATATGTCACTTTCCAGATCGTTTATTCCTGTATCGATGAGATCGCGACTTTTTACCATTCCTTGTTCAATCTCTTCATTCATGAAACCCGCTAGGTCTTTTTCAGCCATAGCAAAACCTCGGCTTACACCTTCTCTCGCTTGGCTAAATAAACCATTTAACTTCTCATCGCTTGCACCACCATCAGCTGCTCCACGAATAACACCGCCTACAAACTTAAGTACATTTCTGGCAACCTTTTCAAAATCGAACAAACTGCTCGACTTCTCTTCAATATTTTTCTCTTTCGTTGCTTGCGGCTTTTGGCCATCTATTTCTAAGGCTTGATTAAGGCTACTACTTACCACACGCAAGCCAATGCTAGTTTGGCTACTTGAAACAGATACTGAAGCCGCCTGTTGTTTAGAAAATTCAGCTGCTTGCTGCAATCCATCTTGCTGCAACTGTTTTTTTAATGCTTCATTCGGGTGAATAGATGCCTTTTGATCTGCTTTTTGATCAACCTTCTGCTCGCCCATGAAAGCCTTAATTTGACCCACGTTCATAATTTGATCCTCACTATCCTCTTTCTTATTATCGGCTAAGAATCAGTATTGTTTAATTTTAATACAGAATTTTTTGTACCTGCTCCTCAATAATAGTGCAGTAGTGGATTGCGCTTGTTGCAGATATTTTCTAAGAGACTACAATTCGCGACCTTAACAGTGACTGGAGAATTTTATGACCGCGACCGACCAACAAGGCTATCAAACTCAGTTAGACGAAAAAGTAGAACGTCTTACTGCGTTGCTTTCTCCGTTCAATGCGCCTGGCTTGTCCGTATTCCCATCGCAACCAACGCACTACCGTATGCGCGCCGAATTTAGAGTATGGCATGAAGGCGATGATTTATTTCACATCATGTTTAATCAGCAAACGAAAGAGAAGTATCGCGTAGATAGTTTCCCTCCTGCTTGTAAAACAATAAACGATGCTATGTCACTATTGCTTGAAGAAGTCAGACCAAATGAATCACTGAGAAAGAAACTTTTTCAAATCGATTATCTCTCTGCACTATCTGGCGAGCTTGTCATTAGCCTTTTGTACCATCGCCAATTAGATGAAAAATGGGAAGAAGCTGCAAGAGAGTTAAAAGCGACACTCGAGACTCACTTTCCCAAAGTAAACATCATTGGTCGCGCTAGAAAACAAAAACTCATTATCGACAGCGATTTTGTGATTGAGCGTTTACCTGTAAACGGTAAAGAGTTCGTTTTCAAACATATAGAAAATAGTTTCACCCAGCCTAATGCTGAGGTGAACTGCAAAATGATTGAATGGGCGCTAGATTGTGTAAAGCCGCTCTCTGGGGACTTACTGGAAATGTATTGCGGTGCCGGAAACTTTTCACTGCCGTTAGCACTTCACTTTGATAATGTGGTGGGTACAGAAATAGCTAAGCCTTCGGTCCAGGCTGCACAATTTAATATTGAGCAAAATGAGCTGAGCAATGTAAAAATTGTAAGGTTAGCGGCCGAAGAATTTACACAGGCTATGAAGGGAGAACGCACGTTTAGTCGCTTAGAAGGCATAGATTTAAGCACTTATAATTTCACCACTGTATTGGTCGACCCTCCAAGAGCTGGATTAGATGAAGATTCACTAAGAATGATTCAGGATTACGATAATATAGTATATATCTCGTGTAACCCCGAAACTTTGGCGCAGAATCTTGAGCTTTTAAGCGAAACTCATAATGTGGCGCAGTCTGCGCTTTTCGATCAATTCCCGTTTACTCATCATATTGAGGCTGGCGTTTTACTTACACGCAAAAGCTAGTTTGCGTGTAAGTAAGGAAAAAGCTCACACTGAAATATAATGTGGAAGAACACTTTATACTGTAAATTCTTTTCCGCGCTAGGCTTTTTGAGTAGCGCCTACTTGAACAAAGCGGAGTTGCGCTTTCACTCTCTCACCTATTTCTCGGCGGAGTTTATCATCAGCCTCTAATGCCTCGGCTCCAGCACTGAATACAAGCCTTACCATAGCGTCAGCTTGGAGCTGCGCACAGGCATATTCTACACCTTGCTGTTCGATAATGTAGTCAGTAAGTTCATCGATGAAATGTTGAATTTCTCTGAATACTGCTAGTCGGTAGGCAGATGATGTACCGGTATGCTCGCGTAATAATAAACGAAATACGTTTGTGTTTGCCGCGATGAATTCCATGAAGGTTTCAACAGAGGTATGAATGACGCCACCACCTGAAGCAATACGTCTTCTTGCTTGGCGCATAAGCTGACGAAGCGCTAAACCCGCTTCATCCACCAACGTTAAACCCAATTCATCCATATCTTTAAAATGCCGATAAAACGACGTGGGAGCAATGCCTGCTTCTCGGGCAACTTCGCGCAAGCTAATTGCCGATAAACTACGGTTTTCGTCCAACAACGAAAATGCAGCATGGATGATATTTTGGCGGGTTTTTAATTTCTGTTCTTGACGGCTCACGTTTGCACCCTGTGTTCATTAACTTTCAATGGCCTGATGATTTTTTGACTTTAAAGACTACTCTCAACGTCATCTGAATAACCATTAACGCAATCGAACCTTGTACATCAAAGACTAGCATGCATAGTTTATCTCAACATCTACTCATCGGGAAAGAGAAACAAAATCATCTCTTTAATAAACAAAGGTTAAGCAGTTTTAGTCACGTTTTATCTGTGTTTTGACTACATTTGGCTATAATTAAACTTTACACATGTAAGCAGAACTAATCTGAGTTTTGCTTGCCTGAAGCCTCGTAAAACGATAAATTAGCGAACAGTTGTAAGCCAAGTTGTATAAAATGAAAAAACCTCCTCTTATCCTAACGAATGTGCTGGTGTTTATAATATCAGGCGCAATTGCATTTATAGGTGTGCCGCTTTGGGTGGCATATCAGGGTATCGATTGGGCAGAAATCGGTACCGCTATATTCCTATTCTATTTCACCGGTATGTCGATAACTGCTGGGTATCACCGCTTATGGTCGCATAAAACCTACGATGCCAACATTGTAGTTCGCGTCGTATTAGCGATTGGTGGGGCAATGGCCCTGCAAAATAGTATTTTGCACTGGTCGTCAGATCATCGCATTCACCATCGCCATGTAGATGACAACGACAAAGACCCCTACTCTGCAAAGAAAGGGCTTTGGTTTGCGCACATTGGCTGGATGTTACGCGAGTATCAAGCTAAGCGTTACGACGATTACAGCAACTGTAAAGATCTACAAAAAGATAGCGTGGTGATGTGGCAGCATAAGTACTACTTACCTATTGTACTCGCAGCTAACTTTGGAATTACTGGTTTGTTGGGTTATCTTAACGGCGACGTGATGGGCATGATTTTGGTAGCCGGCGTACTTCGACTAGTGCTAGTCCACCACGTAACCTTTTTCATTAATTCCCTTGCTCACTTCTGGGGTAGTCAGCCATATACAGACAAGAATACCGCTCGCGATAACGGCATACTTGCATTCTTTACCTTTGGTGAGGGCTACCACAATTACCACCATATTTTTGAGTACGATTATCGGAATGGCATTCGCTGGTACCAGTTCGATCCTACCAAGTGGCTAATCAGAGGCCTGTCTTTTGTAGGTTTGACGTCGAACCTTCGCAAGGTACCTGAAGAGCGCATCGAAAAAGCCCTTGCGGCGATGCAGCTTCAAAGGGCAAGTGAAAAAGTATCACTACTGCCGAACGCGGAAGAAATGATGCACACTATTCAAGAAGAGTACGACTTGTTGATGCAGCGTATGAGTGAATACTATGCCACGAAAAAACGCGTGATGCGCGTTAAGCAACGCACCTTAAAGCGGAGTATTGAAGGGCTTGAGCTTGCATATAAATATAAAGAGCTAAAACACGCCTTTGCTGTTCAGAAAGAAAAATGGACACAATTGCAGAGTTTGTCGCTTCAAATGGCGTAATTATTTTCTTTACCCTTGTATTCGTAGAAAACCACATAAGTCTATGCTTATGTGGTTTTTTTTGATCTATAGTTGGAATGACACTTCAAGTAAGGTAGTTATACTGAAGTTTGTAAGGTTGGGATAAAAACTTAGCTTTATTCTGAGTTAGATATTCAAGCTACATCATAGACTGAATTATGGCGGTTACTGTGATTTCAGACGCCACATCATAGAAGTAATAATACGGGAAGGTAACATGGCAACGAAGCAAAAAACAAAAGCTCCATCATATCACTATGACGCAATAGTTATCGGCACAGGTCCTGGTGGAGAAGGTGTTGCAATGCAGCTTGCCAAAGCCGGAAAAAAAGTGGCGGTTGTTGAGCGCTACGAGGCAGTGGGAGGGGGTTGTACCCATTGGGGAACCATTCCATCGAAAGCCCTTCGTCACTCAGTAAGTCGTCTTATTGAATATAACTCTTCTCCCTTGTTTGCCGATAACCACTTGAGTAAGAGTCTTACGTTCTCAGACATCATGCGACATGCTAGCGGTGTGGTAAAAAGCCAAACTAGACTTCGTTCTTCATTCTACGATAGAAACCGCGTAACGCTTTTCCACGGTGAGGCCAGCTTCGTAGATGCGCATACGTTAGAGATAACCCGTAAAGATGGCTCGAAAGACACAGTCACTGCCGGTCAAATTGCTATCGCAACAGGTTCACGCCCCTATTGCCCTAAAGACATCGACTTTAGCCATCCTCGAATATACAACTCAGACACAATCTTATCTTTAAATCACGATCCCAAGTCCATCATAATTTATGGTGCAGGGGTAATCGGCTCCGAATATGCCAGCATCTTCAGAGGTTTAGGTGTCAAAGTTGATCTGGTAAACATGCGCGATCGACTTTTATCTTTCCTAGATGACGAGATCTCTGACGCGCTCAGTTATCATCTGTGGAACAATGGCGTACTCATTCGTCACAATGAAGCCTATTCTTCGGTTGAGGCTACCGATGACTCGGTTATTTTAAACTTAGAGTCGGGCAAGCGCATGCGTGCAGATTGTCTTCTGTTTGCTAACGGAAGAACGGGTAATACAGATACACTTAAACTCGAAAATATTGGTTTGAAAGCTGATGGAAGAGGTCAGCTTAGAGTGAATGAAAATTATCAGACCGACGTAGACAATGTCTTTGCGGTCGGTGATGTGATTGGTTATCCAAGCTTAGCATCTGCAGCTTACAACCAAGGTCGTTTTGCCGCGGAAGCTATGCTTGGCATAAAAACGCATTCGGCGTTGGTAGAAGATATACCCTCTGGTATTTATACCATTCCGGAAATCAGTTCTGTAGGAAAAACCGAGCAAGAACTTACCGCAGCAAAAGTGCCTTATGAAGTGGGAAGAGCCCAGTTCAAACATTTGGCCAGAGCGCAAATTGCGTCTACGCAGACAGGAAGTTTGAAAATCTTATTCCATCGTGAAACAAAAGAAATCTTGGGTATTCATTGTTTCGGCGAACGTGCCTCCGAGATTGTTCACATCGGCCAAGCCATCATGCAGCAAAAAGGCGAAGGGAATACCATAGACTACTTCGTTAACACCACATTTAACTACCCGACCATGGCCGAAGCTTATCGAGTTGCTGCTATTAATGGGCTGAATAGGATTTTCTAGCAAGCACAAAAAAGCCGGCGAAATTGTCGCCGGCTTAATATGCGTTTACTAAGAAATTAGTTACGGTTCGCAGCAAGCGCGTTAAGCGAGTCTTTATGTGCTACGATGTCGATGTGCATATTTTCTTGATCGAATGTCATTGTTGCAATGGCGTAGTCACCCTGACTGTCGCTTGCAATGTCAATCAACTTTGCTTGTGCATCACGGAAACGAATGTTATTGCCGATTTTGTCAGACATACATTGGTTATTCATTTCGAATGTTTTCGCATCCATGCAATCGAAAAGCTGGTTATCACCAGATTCCGCATGCGCAATACCAAAGGCCGCTGATAGAGCTAGGGTTAGTACTACTTTACGCATGTTTCTTCTCCTGTGTTACAGTCTACTACTGTCACTATTAAACATACTGTATATACATATGATAGTCAAACTGAGATCATAGTTTTGTGACAAAAGTATGACAAAGAGAAATATTTGGAGAAAAATGTGAAAGGCCACGATGCATTGGTGGTTAAAGCGAGAAATTGTAGACTGTGTGCCCCTCACCTACCGCATCAACCCAACCCCATATTTAGCACCGCACCATCAACTAAGGTGCTTATTATTGGGCAAGCTCCGGGGTTGAAAGCTCATGAACGTACCATTGCGTTTGATGATCCCAGCGGGGATCGGTTACGCGATTGGTTGTCTGTCTCGAGGGAGATCTTTTATAACCCACGCTTAATTTCGGTTCTGCCAATGGGATTCTGCTTTCCAGGTTATAAAAATGGAGCCGATGCCCCGCCAAGAAAAGAATGTGCCCCCGCTTGGCATAATGACTTTCTTCTTCATTTAAAACCTAAAGTAACGCTTTACGTGGGACGTTACTCGCAACAGTATTATTTACCGCAACACAAAACGTTAACTGAAGCAGTACGCAGTCCGACTGAAACACATTTCGTACTGCCCCATCCGTCTGGTAGAAACAACAGGTGGCTCGCTAAAAATCCTTGGTTTGAATTAGATATCCTTCCCAAGTTGCGAGACACTATAGAGTCTGTAATGAAAGTTTAATCGTGCTCTTCAAAAAACGCTAAAAGCGCGTCGAACGGCATGGGCTTCGCGTATAAGTAGCCCTGGGCCTCATCACAACCGAGCTTTATCATGTAACTTGCCTGCTCTCTTTTTTCCACGCCTTCAGCAATAGTCAGTAAGCCTAGCTTGTTACCCAGCGTAACTATGGTTTCAGCTAACACTGCACTTGCGCCTGGCTTAATATCTTTAACGAATGAACGATCAACCTTTAGCCGGTCTAGCGGTAGCTGCTGTAGATAACTCATGGAGGAAAAACCTGTTCCAAAGTCATCAATGGCTATTTTAACGCCGAATTCTTTTAGTACACGCAATGCATCAATAACAATTTGTGGTTCATCCATCACCACACTCTCTGTTATTTCGAGCTCTAATAAGCTCGGGTCGCAGTTAGCTTTGGAAAGTGCTTGTTTTACTTTCTCCACAAATAACCTGTCGCGAAACTGCGGAATAGAAATATTAACCGCTACTCGAAGATGCCCAAAACCTTTTTCCTTCAGCTGCTGTAGGCGGCGGCATGATTCTTCTAATACCCATTCACCGATATCAACAATAAGGCCTGAATATTCAGCTAGTGGTACAAAAACAGCTGGGGAAATATAGCCACCATCGCCATCCGGCCAGCGCAACAGACCTTCCATCCCAACCACTTTTTCACTAAGTAAATCCACTTGCGGTTGAAACCAAAGCTGTAACTTCCGTGCCGCAAAGTCACTGCGAAGTCGGCGAATCATATCTAGACGCCAAGTGGTCTGATCTTCAATATCTTTGGCGTAGTATTCGAAGTTATCTGTCAGATTTTTCTTAGCACGGTTTAACGCAATATTCGTGCGTTTTAATATCTCAATTCCGATGTGGCGTTTATTATCTAACTTGCACAATCCAAGTGTTATATTCACCGGAAGTGTGTGATCACCGACTGTGAATGAAGACTGAAAAATCTTGTTGATTGATTTGGGGCAAACTAATTCATCTGGACCAATTAGCCCGAACACGTCGGCACCTATACGCCCCTTTTGAACCTTGGCATCTAGAGAAGATTGAAAGCGTTCGCTAATTGCTCGTAAAAGCTCATTCCCTGCCTCTTGTCCAAGACCGTCATTGATATCTGAAAAGTGATTCACGTCGATAAGAGCGACCGTATAATTTTCATCAGCGAATATATGAGGTTTATCTAGCATGTTGATAAACTCGTTGCGGTTAGGTAAACGCGTTAACCAATCTCTAAACGCAGCATTTCTTAGCTCATGAAAAAGATTAACGTTTTCATAACCCACAGAGATACTGGATAGAAAAACTTCTAGTAAGTTTTTATCTAACTCACTAATCTCGTGCGTTTGCTTAACGTAAACCGCTGCTTCAAAGCCCGCTCGACTTATAAAAAGCACGGAACAACTAGGCTCAAAGACGTGCTTTTTAAGGCGTAAACAGCGATTCACATTCTCTTCAATTTCGCTATTTTTGACATCTACAACAGGGTGATTAATAAATTTGGCATACTCCCCAGCGGCACCGAGTACATATACTTGTTCGTCCTCTCTGTCTAACAATGATCCTGCTCTAGCGCATAACAGACCTTCAGAATCGAGCCCGATTAAAGAACTGATTTGGGTAACCACCCCTTCGCAGAATTCTTTAACTGAATGTTCTTCAAATAAATTAGCCGAGGACGTAATAATCTTTTCTAAGCCAGCACGACTTTGGCTTATGGTGATAATCTGCTGGTAGGAGCGAAGTGAGGAGATAATGGTCGTAAGTAGTTTAGCGCGGGTAAGTTCTGTTTTCGTTTTGTAGTCATTAATATCGTAAACTTTAATGACCTGCTCTTCTGGAGCATACCCTGGTTGTCCTGTACGCAGTATTATACGAGGCTCGAAGAGCTTCATATCTTTGCGAATGTATTTAACAACTTCGAAGCCAGCATCGTCAGTTTCCATCACAACATCAAGTAGAATGATGGCAATACTGTTACCATGCTCATGGAGCTTCTCTTTTGCCTGTTTTGCAGAATAAGCGTGGACGAAGTTTAACTTTCGATCATTTACGATAAGGTCAGACAGCGCAAGGCGCGTTACCGTGTGAATCTCTTCATCATCATCGACAATAAGAATATTCCAGTCTTTACCGAGTAAAATCTGCTCTTCATCTGAACCATCATCGTCTAAAAAAACTAACTCGTCGTTATCGTAATCCATTGCCGACATTACCGCTCATTTCCTCGATACATACCAAACAAGAATGCATCACTTGCTGTATTAAAGAGACGATTACATTGATAAATGGGTTACGCAATGCAATAGTGCTCACATGGTACACGCTAATTTACATTCATTTTATTTAAACAAACATGAAGATAACACCTCAGCACATTTCTCCTGAGATTAAAAAAACTCAGAACACAGAAGTCAATGGCACAATAGCAGCGACTAGCCAACCTGCAGCTGAGAAGGTAGCAAACTCCACACCAACCGATGCAAGTCGCCAACGCATGCTAACGTGGTTCGCTAGAGTGGGAATTAGCCCTTCCATGTTGTCTCCCGATCCTAAAAAGCAAAAACACGCCTTAGAACGAAGAAAACAAATTCTAGAAACCCAAAAAGCGAGCAATCTTCAAGCAGTTCTAAATATAGCACTAAATGTCTCAATCAACGAACAAACTAACGATAATCTTGATCCTGACTGGTTTTTTGCATTTAGTACGATGGCTGAAGAGATTTATAGCCCACCAATGCAGGAATTGTGGGGCAAGATTTTTGCCGTGGAAGTAGCGCGCCCAGGCAGCTTTTCACTACGTACTCTGCAGCTACTTAAGACACTCACTCACAGAGATGCAAAGGTATTTAACAAAGCAGTTAACATAGCGAGTCGAAAGAGTAATGATACCGTTCCGCGCATATTGGTAGGGTATCATAAGCGCAAGGGTCTTTTATCGTTCCTTAAAAAGCCCATTCCAGAGCAAATAAACTTAGCCTCTGTTGGCCTCAGTTACCCTGATATACTCTCTCTGCAAGAAATGAAATTGATCTATGCCAGTGAAATCGAGAGTGCAGAGTACTCTGAAGGGCAGCAGGTTACTTGGCGATGTGTTAATGAGAACATAACACTCACATGTAAAGCGCCGGGAGTCGCATTGGTTTATTATAAATTTACGTCAGTGGGTAGCGAGCTTTATAAACTAGTGACTAAGTCTACTAACGAAACGTATCTACAAGAAATCAAGCAAGTATTGAGTGAGGTATTCAACATAAGTTAAATACCGTCACCAAACTCATGTAATCCACATTCGCGCTTCAAACCAAAGAAACGGGTATCTTGTTCACTCATTCCTTCTTGAAGCGATTGGGTTGTGTGCCAGTCACCAATTGAAACATAACCTTGTTCCCACAGCGGGTGATAAGACAGGTTGTTGTCTTTAAGATAATAGTGAAGGTCTTTATTACTCCAATCGATAATCGGATACAACTTGAACTGCTGACCTACTTTTTGTAAAACAGGCAGCTTGCCACGAGTATCAGATTGACTTCTTCGCAACCCCGCAAACCACGTACCTGCTTTTAGATCACGTAATGCACGCTGCATTGGCTCAACTTTGTTCATCTTGTTGTATTTTTCAATACCGTCGATGCCTTGCTCCCAAAGTCTGCCAAATCTAGCTTCCTGCCAAGCAGATGACATTTCTGCGCTATAAACGTGTAAGTTTAAATTAAGCTTTTCGACTAGCTCATCAATAAACTTATAGGTTTCTGGAAACAGATACCCGGTATCGGTAAGCACAACGGGAATATCCGGTTGTGCTTGAGTTAGCATATGCAGCATAACTGCGGACTGCGCTCCGAAACTCGAAGACACGATGTGGGTATCCGGCAAGTTAACCAGCGCCCAAGCGACTCGCTCTTGCGCTGTCATTTTTTCCAACATATCGTTGATATCAGCAAGGTCTTCCTTGCTGATATCAAGCGTAAGTGGCTGCTGCTTTTCTGCTGTATTATTCGTCATAGAAATCCCGTGCGGAGTCTACTACTGGTTTTACAACACCAGCGCGAACGACATAATCACCAAACGCTTCACCAGATTCACGCTCTTTGGCCCATTGACTAAGTAACGTATCTAATTCAGCCATGATTTCCTGTTCGCTAATGTTTTCTCGATACATACGTGGAATACGTGTACCTTCTCGGTTTCCGCCTAAGTGCAAGTTGTACTTGCCTGGGCCCTTACCTACTAAGCCAACTTCAGATAACATGGCGCGACCACAGCCATTCGGGCAGCCAGTTACGCGGAAGATAACACTGTCTTCTTCCAACCCGTGTTTGGCAAGTAAGCCTTCTAGCTCGGTAACAGCATCTGGCAGGTAACGCTCAGCTTCTGCCATAGCCAGTGGACAAGTTGGCAATGCAACACAGGCCATTGAGTCCAATCGCTGGTTAGAAATAGAAGGTGCTATAAGCCCATGTTCTCGTGCCAAGGCTTCTACTTTGTCTTTGTCCTGGGGTGGAACACCAGCAATGATTAGATTTTGGTTTGCGGTTAAACGGAAATCCCCTTTATGGATTTTGGCAATTTCTGCACAGCCCGTTTTCAGCGTTTTACCTGGGTAATCTAAAATACGACCGTTCTCAATGAATACCGTAAGGTGGTACTTGCCGTCAATGCCTTCAACCCAGCCAAAGCGATCGCCACGGTCGGTAAATTCGTAAGGACGGCTATCCTGGAAAGTCACGCCCGCGCGTTTTTCAACTTCAGCTTTGAAGTTGTCTACGCCAACACGCTCTAGGGTGTATTTGGTTTTTGCATTTTTACGATTAACACGATTCCCCCAGTCACGCTGTGTGGTTACCACCGCAGCGGCAACATCTAGCGTATTTTCAAGTGGAATAAATCCGAAGTCAGAGGCTTTGCGCGGGTACGTGCTCTTGTCGCCGTGAGTCATTGCAAGACCGCCACCAACAAGTACATTAAAGCCAACTAGCTGACCATTTTCTGCAATCGCAACAAAGTTAAGGTCGTTCGCGTGAACATCTACGTCGTTTTGCGGAGGAATAACCACGGTAGTTTTAAACTTACGCGGCAGGTAGTTATCACCTAAAATAGGTTCAACAGGTTTTTCAGTAGTCTCAACTTTTTCGCCGTCTAACCAAATTTCAGCATAAGCGCGAGTTTTAGGAAGTAAGTGTTCACTTATCTTTTTCGCCCATTCAAATGCCTGAAGGTGAAGCTCAGACTCAACCGGATTTGACGTACACAGTACGTTTCGGTTTACATCACCCGCAGTAGCAATGGAATCTATACCTGCTTTATTTAGCATCTGGTGCATGGACTTAATTTTGGGTTTTAACACACCGTGAAACTGAAATGTTTGACGAGTGGTTAAACGAATGCTGCCATACATGGTGTGGTCAGCGGCAAACTTATCAATTGCTAACCATTGGTCGGGCGTAATTACGCCGCCCGGTAGACGCGCGCGCAACATCACATTGTGAAGCGGCTCAAGTTTTTGCTTTGCACGCTCAGCGCGAATATCACGGTCGTCTTGCTGGTACATACCGTGGAAGCGAATAAGCTGGAAGTTATCAGCCGTAAAACCACCGGTAAGATCATCTTTGAGATCGGTAGTGATGGTACCGCGCAAGTTATTACTTTCGCGCTTCAAGCGCTCGTTGTCAGCCAGTTTGCCCTCAACGATAAATGGTGATTTTTCGTTACTCATTAATAGACATCCTTCTGATAACGTTTCGCTTTACGTAACTCTACAACATAGGCTTTTGCATCGGCTTCAGACTTACCGCCGTGCTCTTGCACAATACTAATAAGGGCGTTTTCAACATCTTTCGCCATGTGCATTGCATCGCCACACACATAGAAGTGTGCGCCCTGCTCTAGCCATTCGTACACTTCTTTACCGTTTTCTAATAAGCGGTGCTGAACATATACTTTTTCTTCTTGATCACGAGAGAATGCAAGTGTAATTTTATCTAGCAGACCCTCTTTAACGTAACCTTGCCACTCTACCTGGTATAGAAAATCTTGGGTGAAATTAGGGTTACCAAAGAACAACCAATTTTTGCCTTCAGCACCTTGCACATCACGCTCTTGCATGAAAGATCTAAACGGCGCAATACCTGTACCCGGGCCTACCATGATCACTGGCGTGTTAGGATCTGCTGGTAAACGGAAGTTATCATTGTTTTCAACGAAGACTTCTACCTCACCGTTTTCTTCTAAATATTCGCACAAGAAGCCAGACGCACCACCTTGGTGACGGTGACCAAACGCTTCATAGTCAACGTGAGCTACCGTTAAGTGCACTTCATCTTCTACGTCAGCTTGGCTCGATGCTATTGAGTACAAGCGTGGTGTTAATGGACGCAATGCATCTACTAGCTGCTGTTCAGATAGCTTTCCTGGGTGGTCGCGCACAATATCAATGATTTGACGCTCAGCCATGTAGGTTCGCAGCTGTGCTTTGTCTTCCATCAAGGCAGCCAATGATTCAGAACCTGTTGCCGCCTGATACGACTTGATAAAATTAGGGTAGCTAAGCGTTAACTCAAGCTTAGACGTTAACGCTTCAGTTAACGACATTGACGCATCACCTACCGATACTTCGGCATTACCATCTAGCGACAAAATGCTAATAAGCTCTGATACCAAAGAAGCAGCGTTCTTGAACCAAACACCTAGCGCGTCACCTGGCTTGTAGGTAATTCCGCTATCTTCAAGGCTAATTTCGATGTGACGGATATCTTTAACTGAATCGCGCCCCGTAATCTTCTGTGCGTCGATTAACGTTGCTTTAAACGGTGCTTTTTTGGTGTAAGTTTGCGCTGCTACGCCTTGTACTGCAGCACCAGTTTGCGCCGCTACCGCAGTCTGTGGGGCAGCGCTAAAATCATCTTTTAATGATTCAATAAGCTTGTTTAGCCATGCTTCGGCTTCAGCTTCATAATCAACATCACAATCCAAACGCTCAACGATAGATTTGCCACCAAGCTTACCTAAACGCTCATCAAAATCTTTACCCGTTTGGCAGAAAAATTCGTAACTGCTGTCACCTAACCCCAAAACGGCATATTTGGTGCTGGCAAGCTTGGGAGCTTTTTTACCCGCTAAAAATTCGTGCAGCTCGATGGCATCATCAGGTGCATCGCCTTCGCCGTGGGTACTTACAAATACCGCCACGTGAGTTTCAGCTTTTAAGTTACGAGGCTTGTAATCAGCCATGCTAACCAGCTTACTGTTAAATCCGGCTTCCTCTGCTTTGGCTTGACATTGCGCAGCTACACCTTTCGCATTACCCGTTTGTGAGCCATACAGAATAGTTAGCGTTGGCGCATCACCCGCTACGGCTGGCGCGCTTTGTAACGCAGGGGCAACCGAGCCGCCTTGCGCAGCCGCCATGCCTGCAGCATAGCCACTCACCCAAGTAAGTTGATCACGATTTAAGCCTGCAATAGCTTGCGTAATTGCATTCCACTGCTGTTCGTTTAATACCGCGCCTGGCGCTGTGTTCGAATTAGAATCTTGTGACATAGTCTTTTAGCCTTTTATCAATGGCGCTAAGGCTAACGGCTTTCTACAAGAAGAGAAAAGAATAAA
This sequence comes from Alteromonas sp. 5NW40-0090, assembly GCF_057552975.1. Lineage (NCBI taxonomy): Bacteria > Pseudomonadati > Pseudomonadota > Gammaproteobacteria > Alteromonadales > Alteromonadaceae > Alteromonas > Alteromonas sp. 5NW40-0090. Next base: position 30,803 of record NZ_BAAJLT010000019.1, on the reverse strand, counting down.
TGAAACTTTTTTATTACTGAAAGTGCTAATGACTGTGTGAATAGGTAATAACACCGCCACGTTCTAACTTTGAACAATAAAAAAGGCGTGAACTGTACAAGCAGTCACGCCTTTAAAAACAGATAGTTAGTGCTTAAAAATGAAGTTCTAAGCCTGCGAATACACCGTCAAATTCCATGTCAGCATAAACATCGTCAAGGTCTTCAATATCAACTGTTACGTTTCTGTAACCAACTTGAAGCGTCATATCGACTGCTAAGCTCTCAATAAACGAATATTGAACCGCAGCTTGATAGTCGCTTAGCTCGTGGTCATCGAATGACAAATAGCTGCCTTCAAAATATGCAGACAAACCAGTAAATGGAAGACCAAGCTGCACTTTTGAATATGCCATAGGCACTATGCCCGAAAATTCAGCAGAACCACTCGTGTCGCTATCACGCTCTACAACGCTTAGTGCTCCGTCGATATACTTTGCATTTATACCCAAATCAAAGCTGACCAAATCATTGTCGAATAGCTCGTAATATAAAATGAAATCCGTTGTATCAATTTCAATGTCCGTATTTACAACAGCATCATTTCGGAATAATTCATCATCAAAAGTAAATTCGGATTGAAGCGCTGTAGTCCCAGAATTCTCTAACGTAGTGTGATTCACTTTCACATTCGGTAAAAAAGGCACAGGATGTTCAAAGGCAATATATAACGCCGTATTGGTTTCATCGTCAAAATTGAAGTCAGCGGTGTTATTGTTATCAGCAAAACCACCTTGTGTATCGGTTTGCCACACTTGTGCACCAACATACACGCCAGCAATAGTGTCTGCGTGAGATGAAACTGAAAATAATGCGCATCCCAATGCGGCAGCTATAAGACCCTTTTTCATTAATTATCCTTGATTAAGAAGTTCTGATATTTCAATTAAAGCAGCGTTTGCACGAGAAATATAGTTAGCCATAACTAAAGAGTGATTAGCTAACATACCAAAGCCACTGCCGTTTAAAATCATCGGACTGAATACAGACTGTTGTGTTGCTTCCAGTTCGCGAATAATCTGCTGAAGACTTACTAAAGCATTTTTATCTTCTAGCACATCAATAAATTCAATTTCTACGGCTTTAAGAAAGTGTAGTAAAGCCCATGTTGCACCGCGCGCTTCATAAAAATTGTCATCTAGTTTCCACCAGCTAGTCTGAACAACTCGTTGGTTAGTGCTTGGAGTAGATTGCTTTGCATTTGCATCTCTAGCTAAATCCGTATTAATCCTAGCAGACCCTACGCTGGCACTGAGTCTTTGTGAATAGCTACCCAATCGCTTTTCTACCTGTTTCAGCCATTCGCGCAAATTATCTGCACGGGTGTAGAACTGACTATCTGAATTGCGTGTGTTTGCCAGTTCGTCGCGATATTTTTTAAGAAGCTCTATACCTTCGGCGTAGCTCGATTCAGACGAAGGTAGCGCCCAGCTTTTATGGTCCATATTAAATTTTGGATGCGCTTTGGTGAGGTATGGGTTTTCAATTGATTGTGATTGAGAACGGCTGAAATCTTTACGCATAGAAAGAGCCAGATCACGCACCATTTCCAGTGCACCAAACTCCCACGCAGGCATGTTGTCTAGGAAAATTCCGGGAGGAAGAACATCGTTTGAAAGGTAGCCACCAGGCTTATCTAGCAAAGTCTCTGAAACATCAATCATGGTGGTAGTTAATGTGTAACCCGCAATGCTTGTGGGGTTCTCTACAGGTGAATTCTGCTCCAAGCGCTTTCTGACATCGAACGTGTCTGGAGACAAACTCCAATACCACCCGATTAACCAGAAAAGTAAAAAGATCACCACAGCGACAATCGCTATCCGTTTTGAGTTAATAGATTGTCTCATATAAACACCAACCTTCCTTTTAAATAACAAATAGCCGACGGTGGTCAGCTATTTGAAGTCGTAATACTATGTGAAAAATGCGAAACCTTTATGACGGTCACCGATATAACACCACCTTTTACTACGTTAACACAATTTAAATTTAATTATGTTAATTATAAAGTATGGTGCATGTTCTGATCATTTTGCTGCTTATAAGCGGCAGAGTTACGATTTTTCAGCGCATATAGGGCAATACCGATAAGTATAACTGGCCAGAAAGCGCTGACTCCCATTACAAGGAGTGCTAAAAAGCCCGCTCCCAACGCTAATAGAATTGTACCCAAAACGCTTACGGCAACGACGAAGCCCACAATGGCTAAGACTACACCTATTAACGATAACACAGCCACATTTTCCCAGGGGCTAAGCAGTTCGTCAGACATTATAAGGTGCATACCTAAGTAGCTGTCTACAAGGCTACCTAAGCAATTCACCAGTATAATGGCGATTATCAATGCAATAAGAAAGTTTTTCATTACACTAATCTCGGTAGCAGGATTACGGCAGCCACGTAAGCCACTAGCGTGATAGGGGTTGCGATAAATAAACCCGCTACCGCTGCCGCTCTCACCCATACTGCATCTATATCAAAATAACGTGCAACCCCTGCACATACTCCTGAAATGATTCCAGAATCAAGGTCTCTATAAATTCTTTTTTGTGATGGTACTTTCATCATCTTCTCCAAAAATGCTTAATTTCGATATCTTCAACAATATGGGCGGTAGCTAAGGCCGCTTACGCAACCTTTTTCTTCTTAAGCTCTGCCAGTTCCTTTTCAATCGCTTCGTTTGCTTCCATCGCATCGAACTCAGCCTGCAAAGATGTTGCTTCATTCGACTTTGTTAGGTCGTACGCATCCACTTGCGCTTCTAGATGATCAATGCGCTGCTCGTAGCTTTCGAAACGCATCATTGCGTCATCAATTTTGCCCTCGTGATCAGCTTGCTTCACTTTCAAGCGTGTTTGCGCTGAATGTTTGCGCTGAACTAAGGTTTTTTGCTTAGCTTTTGCTTCAGCCAACTTACTGTTCAAGCGAGCAGTATCGCCTTGAATCTTTTCGATACTTTCTGCAAGGTGCGCTTCCTGCTCTTCAAGAGACGTAAGTTTAGACACATATTTTTGCTTCTCTATAAGCGCCGCTTTTGCCAATGACTCTTTTTCGTTGTTCATTGCAATTTGTGCTTTGTGCTGCCAACCTTCCACTTCTTTGTTTGCTGACGCGATATGACGTGCTAATGTTTTTTGCTGTGCAATAAAGCGCGCCGCGTCAGTGCGAACTTCAACCAGGGTTTCTTCCATTTCTTGAATAATCAAACGAATGATTTTTTCAGGATCTTCAGCTTTATCTAACATCGCGTTGATGTTTGCTTGAACAATATCGTTAATGCGTGAAAACATACCCATGATTCTTTCTCCGTTAAAAGTAGTGTTGTGGTTCCCAGCATTTATTCTTAAGTTCACACACTGCTGGTTACCGCTGACTGAGTTCTCCTCAACACTTTTAGTATTACAATGACCATGCCACTTATTTAAAATATTGATATATATAGATTTATTGAAAAATGACAGCCTAACAATTTGTACACTTTTATAGCAGATACGATAAATTAGTGTATTTAACTAACTGAATTGTTAAATTGACCACTTCTAATCGTCAGCATTCAATCTTGAATATTTCAAACATGCTTACATCGTGATTTAAGCAAAAAAAAGCGCCTTTCGGCGCTTCTGCTAATTAACAATATTTATCTAGTCTGCATCTTCTTCTGTTGAACTACCGTCTGAAGTAGCGGCAGCCACTAAATCAGTCACACTGACCTTACCGCTTCCACGTTCTTCTTGTGGGCTAAGTTCAAAGTGATAAGTTGCGTTTGCTACTGCTTGATATACGTCAGCCTTAATCTCTTGAGATGTGCTGGCGACTGCATTAGTAACTACATTGGTCAAGAACGATTGAAGCACTGACTCTTCTGCATTTGCTACGCTGCTTGCCATGCTTGCTGTCAGTAAAGTTGCTGCGATTAGTGAAGTTTTCATGATATCCCTCTAAATTTAGTCAGTGCAACAACACGCCGTTGTTGCGATACTTAGAGGATTGCGAGAGCTGTGCCAACTCCTTAAAAACAAATTAAGCAGCTGATATATATAAACTTTAAGAAAAGCTCGTGTAAACACGAGCCTTTAACGAAATTGAACAAATATTAAACTTTGGTCAAAAGTACTAAGTTATTAGTCTTTTTGACTATTGTACTCAGCAACTTCTTTTTGCGCGTTCTCAACAGCGTCGAGTGCATTCAAAAGTAAATTAGGATCTGGATTCTTACCTGTACCATTTTGACTTAGATATCTACGCCAAATGCGTCCACCCGCTTGCCCTTGATAAAGGCCCAAAATATGCCGTGCAGCATGCCAAGGTTTAAAATATGGGTCCTCTTGGCGCTCAATATACTGCTGCATTTGAAGCACTATTTCACGACGTGACAGGCTCTGTGCATTAGCGTCACCAAATATGTCTTTATCAACGGTAGACATGATATAGGGGTTTGCGTAAACCTCGCGGCCAACCATAACACCGTCAACGTTCTCTAACTGTTGCTGAGTTTCAGCAAGTGTTTTAATACCGCCGTTAATGCTAATAGATAACTCAGGGCGCGCCTGCTTTAGCCTGTGAACTCGAGGGTAATTCAAAGGCGGAATTTCACGATTTTCTTTTGGGCTTAAACCTTGTAACCACGCTTTTCTTGCATGAACGATAAAGGTGTCACAGCCAGCGTCTGCCACTATATCGATAAAGCGAGCAAAGTCTTCATCTTCGTCCATATCGTCAATACCAATTCGGCATTTTACCGTCACGGGAATATCTACCGCTGCCTGCATAGCCTTAACGCAACTTGCTACTACCTCTGGCTGAGCCATCAAACAAGCACCAAAACTGCCATTTTTAACTCTATCACTTGGGCAGCCTACGTTTATGTTGACTTCATCGTAGCCGCGCTCTTGTGATAATTCAGCACACTTGGCCATGTCAGACGGGTCACTGCCTCCCAATTGAACCGCCACAGGGTGTTCTTCTTGGTTATAACCAAGGTAATCGCCTTTACCATAAATAATCGCACCTGTAGTGACCATTTCAGTGTAAAGCAGCGTGTGCTTAGACATTAATCGTAAAAAGTAGCGACAATGCCTGTCTGTCCAATCCAGCATTGGAGCGACAGAGAATCTTCGGTTAATTGGTTTTCTGCTCATATTATTCTCTAAGCCTTGTGTTTACTAGGTTCAGCTCATGCAACACAAGCACCTCTCAACTTCAAAATCGTTCATTTAACCATCATTTTGGGACCCTAAATAGGCCCCTTAGCGTTGTCGGGACCCCAAATAGGCCCCTGAAAATGACGCTAAGTTACATCATATGACGGAGAAAAAAGTGGCGTATTTTACCATAGAAGTCGTTAAGCCTGCCAACAGGAAAAATAAAGTTAGGTATAGAGCAACAGTGCGAGAAAAGACATGCGGTCGCGTTAGCTTTAGCAAACGCAAAACCTTTGACTACAAAGCCGCAGCTACCAAGTGGGCAAAAGAGCTCATTCACTCATTAGAGAACGGCGAGAAACCTACAGACCGTGAGCTGCAAGTACTTACGGTATCTGAGCTTATTTTAAAGTACATTGATAAATGTAACCGTTCAACCAAACCTTTAGGACGTTCTGCACAAAGCTCCTTAAAGCAAACAGGCCGATACAATATTGGTAAAGTGAAACTTGTTGATTTACGTTCTCAACACATTATTGATTTTGCACTCGAACGGCTTGAATCAGAGAGAAAACCTAAACCGCAAACCGTTGCGGGTGATATTTCATTTCTGCGCAGTGTACTAATTCATGCAAAATCTCTGTTTGGCTTAGAAATTACAGATCAAGCAATTGTTGAGTCTTACCCAACGCTTCGCAGACTTCGCTTAATTGCCAAATCGGATAAACGTCACCGCCGCTTGGTAGGTAAAGAATACGAGTACATATTAGAAGCACTAGAAGAATATCAAAGTCGCGACAAGACAGAACTTCCATACGCTGATTTGTTTGAAATGTCTGTATTAACTTGTCTTCGAGTATCGGAGTTATGTCGACTGGAATGGAAGAACTTGATGGAAGAGAAAAGCCTAATAAGGGTGACGGATCGAAAGCACCCTACACACAAACAGGGTAACGATATGTTGTTACCATTACTAGGTAAAGGAAGAGCGCTTGAGCTAATTCTAAAGCAACCTCGTACCAGTAAATTCATCTTTCCTTACAACTCAAAAACAGTTGCTACGGGCTTTAGGAGGGTTATTCGAAGTCTTGGTATAGTAGATTTTCAATATCGAGACTTACGACGTGAAGGTTGTAGTTTACTTATTGAGAAAGGGTTTAGCTTACCGCAAGTTGCGGCTGTATCAGGTCACAAAGATCTGAAGATCCTGCACGACATCTATGTGACCGTTTTCCCAGAAACACTTATTCACTTAGAAATGACAAAAACAAATACCTAAAGTATAAAATGTTTACCTAACAGATTGGTTCGCAGAACCAATCTGCTTCAAGCAACCAGCTTACACGTTTTCTAAGAACACTTTTCCTCAAAATTCACGAATAAGTGAAAACCAAAGGTACTTCTCGAGAACAACCAAAAGATTCTAATAATGGGTAACTTTCCAATCAAATGAGATGACAGATTTGAGTTGTAAAGTTACGTACGATCCGCGCTACAGTGAAAGTAGAGGTCACTATTTTCGTGGTCGAATTCGCATTATTGAGGTTGGCAAAGAACCATTTAATCATAGTGAGCACTTCGTATTTGAGTCAGATGCGAAGGCATGGTGCGATGATGTAAAAAAAGCATTAAAACGCGGTGAGTGTATCCTTCGCTTCTGCACTAATAAAATTAAATTAGCAGATCTTGTCGCTAAAACTTTGAAAGTGCGTGGAGCAGCGTTACGCTCACAAGAAAAAAGCGGTATAAGAAGAATACTGAAGCACAGCATCGCGCATGTCCCTCTCTCTAAGCTATGTTCGTCTGACGTGGTTCAATACGCCCGAGAACTTAATGACGGTGGGAAAATTAAACGTCAGACCGTAAATTGGTACATTAACTACTTGAACAATGTGCTAGTTCATGCGGAATCAAGCTGTCGAATCAAAGTAAACAACCTAGCTGTCAAGAACGCCTGGAAAACACTATGGTCAGAGAAGCTCATAGACAAATCCTCAATCAGAGACAGAGTTATAGATGACACCAGTGAAGGTGCTTATATTTTAGAGGCCTGTATTGACGCTGAGAAATCATCTAGAACGAATATACCTTACGCTAAAATATATCGAATCGTAATGGCGCAGTCGTTACGACGCTCAGCTATTATCGGTGGGCTCAAACGAAAACATATCAACTTTAAAGAAAGCCTGATTAAAGTCGAGAAGCAACAAAATAAGGCTACCAATAAAGGCGAGCCAGAATGGTGCCCAATGCTACCCGAGACTCGAGAAGTACTCGAGGAAATGGGTTTTCACGAATCAGATGGAATTAACAGCGATCATACAATTTTTCCGTTCAACCCAAACTCTGTAACAACAGGGTTTACACGCATCTTGAACAAACTAGGAATTAAGGGCATTCAAGTATTTCGCGATGGCAGACGCACAGCCATTTCAAACCTTGATGACAACGGCTACTCACTTGCCAAGATCAGAACTGTCTCAACGCATAGTGCCAAGAGCAAAACACTCGAAGAAGTTTACATCAAAAGTGATATCAAAAAGGTTGCGCAAGAAGCTAAAGTTAACCTACCTAGTCGCAAACAAAAAGCCGCTAAAGAAGGTGTTCTGAAAAACCATAATAAGCACTTCCACCAGCAAGCGGCAGATATGATAGTAAAAATGATATCACGAGAAGGTAAGTCTCCAGATGATATTCTAAACGCCGTATTTCAAGTTATGCAGCGTAAACGAGCCAAAAGCGCAAACCCTATCGCTAGCAGAGAGTGACTGAAGGCTGCACTTATACAATGTCACCTTCCTATAAGCGCTGGATATAGCGTGTAAGATCAATCAGGTTTTCCATTCTCTCTTCTTAAATACTCAAGAAGGGTCAATGTTAAAACTGAGCCTTGAAATGTCAAAAATGCATTTAAGTTGGATTAGCTTAAGTGATAGGTTTATATGTCATCTGACAGGCAGCGATGAACGTTTAGCTGCCTGTCAGATTAAGCCCAAATCTATTATAGAAACTGTAAGATCAGACATGAGCTACTACAACTAAACCCATCTACTTATGGACTCTAATGGGTTATCATGTGGACCCTCCATTTTGACTCAATTAATTGAATAATAAAGGTTAATCCTTAAATTTTGGATTTTCTTTGACATACTGTCTCTAGATACAATACGGAAGAATTGTTAAAAAAGAGCCTAATCAATAGTATTAGGAACAACTAATGAGTGAGTTAACTAATTTATTCAAATTAATATTGAGTCTACCTATGGAGCAGCTTGCGCTACTAATAGTCGGTTTTTCGTTGGTAGTAGTGTTTTGTGCATTGCGAATAGTGGTAAAAGTATTGGAACCAGCCAAAGCTAAGGAGAGTAAGTAATGCTTGAATGGACAAAAATACCCAGTGTTAGGTTTTTAGATGTTGCGGATTCTCCACTGCATAAAATGAAATGGAGTGGAGACGCCAAGTCAGATTACATTGCTGCCCTTATGTTACTCATAGTTTTGTCTCATCATGCTAGCGACAAAGATAGTTTAGCGAATGGGCGGTTAGGTGATACCCAAATGTCTTACGATAAGCTCACAGAATTGTTGGGCATAAGTAGAACGAAGGTCTCTAATGGTATAAGAGTTCTTGAGAGCCTTTCACTCATAAAGGTGAGTACTAACAAGAGACCTAATATCTTCACAATAATAGGTCTTGCCGAGGGAGCAAGATGGGGTAAGTTGCCAGCTAAAGGTCTATATGACAAAAAACTTTCAAAGGTAAAAGTTTTTGAGTCATTCAAATTAAGAAGCAAAGTTGAATTAAACGCTCTTAAAATTTATTTAGTCGTTGTTGCATTTAGAGATAGTCAGATTGGGTACACTAAGCTCGGGTATGAAAAAATCACCCAATACGCTGCTGTACAACGAAATGATATTAAACCTGCTTTGTCTTTCCTAATCGCAAATGACTTTCTGCAAATCGATACTGAGGCCACCGACTTAAATCAGTTCAGTACTGCAAATGTATATTGGCTTAGACATATTGAGCCCCATAAACACCGAGGAACTATTGGGCGAAAGGATGTAACTCAAAGCGCGGAAGTTGAGCCCTCGTCATAGTTCACCAGAAACATGATGTCATAGAGATGTTGAACAATTATTAGGAAATTCAGAACCCCTGAACAGCGAATTTAGCCGTATTTTTGAATATGGACCTGTTGATGACCGTCAGTGTATTACCGCGAGTTGTATTATGTGCTTTGGAGCACTAGGGTATTCCCGAAGTTTACGGCATCTATCTATGTGGGGGAATTTCATTAGTTTATGAACCGAGCCCCGTAGTATCATTTGTACGTTAAGCGGACATATAATCTACTTCTTATAGCCGTCTAGTAATCGTTGTGAGACAAAGTAAACATTACCTTTAGCTCTTGTACACGCTACGTATAGTTTATTTAACGTCGATGGTGGCAAAGTAGCCAATTGTCCTTTTGTATAAGCTGTAAATGTGGTCGGGTTCAAAACTATGCAGATATTAGCGAAATCATCCAAACCTTTAGTATTTCCCCAATTATCAGTCCTTCCAATGTACTTGTAGCTTTCTTTAAAAAACAATTTAACGATGGAGTCGTCAGAGAATAACCTTTTAATATGTTCAGCATCATCAACTAGGGTAATATTGACTTCATCTGTTCGATGCGAGCTTATTGTGATGCCAATTTGCTCGGTTACAAATCTGCAAACTGTAGGGCTACATCTATAGCTGTGGGAGAGTGTATCTAAGTCGATTGTGTATCCTGATTCTTTGAGCTTGGTAAGATATGCTTCATAGTTGTTGTGTAGGTTTTTTTGAATATTACTATCGCGGCTAGTATCAAAAGTATGTTGGAAAAAGTCACCAACGAATAATATCTCCACGTCCATTTTCGACAACTGACAAAGCAAATTGAAGTCATTAGCTGCGAAATCTTGAACTTCATCTACGCAGAAGAAATCAAAGTACTTGCCAACGCGCTCAAAAATGTCAGACAGACCATCACAATCTATCATCATCTTCGCAATACGGTTATGGTAAAGTCGGTCACCTTGGCTGATGTAATGTTCGTGAGTATTGCGTTTTGCAAATCTAGGCGGTTCACTATAGCTAACCCCCTTTATCTTAACGTCGTTACCAACGATTGGTCGCACGCAGAACGATATTAGGAACGAAAAATAGGTGTAAACACGTACACCTTTAGGCATTACTCCAAATTTGGCTAAAATACGCTTCTTCAGATTATTAGTATTATTTACAGTGTAAGTAACGACCAGCGCACGACTATTGATGTCTAATTTATCAATTATATGTTGTGTTTTGCCCGCCCCTGCAACTGCTAATACTACTCGCTTATCCATTCAATGGCCTCTCTAATGTATTGAGGCACAATGATTTCATTCGCTTTCTCATCAAGTAGCCTAAATGCTGCGGTAGTTTTGTTATTTAACATATACTGTTGCGGTGTTAATTGGGTTCTTCCGCCTGAAAATAAGTCGTCGCATATATCTTTATTGTCCTGATACATGCATATTTCAAAAGTTGTTCTTGTGTTATCTCGATCAGCCCAGACAGTTATACAATCTGCCCGATAATCACGATAGTTGTCTATACAGTTTTTCTGATAGTCGCTGTCATTATCACGGATCACCGCCGTTCTAATGGTCAACAACTTCGAAACTTCCATATATCGTTTAAAGCTAGTCCCCCCAACTGAGATTATATAAATTCCATCCTCACTTGGTGGATGACCTTTAGTTCGCTTGTATAGGCACTCCATCAGAATATATTCCGCATCACCCTCAACAAGTATCACTTTTTCAGAAAGGACATGCTCCAAGATGTTATGGTTGGGAGCTTTCGCAAAAAACTTAGCAGTATCCTTGGTGAGGTCTTTCAAAGTTGCAGGTCTGGTTGCACCACTATTCAGCAATATCGACTTTCTTAAATCTAACCTAGAGCTAATTAGGCTACTGTGGGTTGCGATTATCACCTGATTATTATGAGCCTTCTCTACCTGACTTATTAACTTATACATGCTGGTGTGGCTAAGGTGATTCTCAGGTTCTTCTAGTAACAAGACGTCTATTTTCTTGCCTTCGTCACGCTCTCTTAGTGCGAACTCTGTTTTTATAAAGCACTGCTTCCCTTTACCGCGATTTTCAATAGGAATGCCTTCCTCTGATAGGGTTAAGTCAGTTTCCAAATTGAACTTTGAGCTAGAACGGATAGTAAAATCGTATCGTTCCAAATCATCATTAATCGCATTTAGTTGAGTATCCCTGAAGGCATTTTTTTGCTGTCTATATTCGTTCATTAAACTGTACCGTACAGGTTGCTCTACGGTAGCTTCATACATGGCTTTAACATACTGACTGTTTGCGTACTCGTTGTTGATTTGAGTGCTATCAATTAATAAAAAGCGTAAAAACTTTCGATAACTGGAATATGAGTCGCCATTGAACGTAATAAACTTAGCCATGTAAAATTCGAATGGAAAGTTGTCACCTTCAGAGTCCAAAACCTGCCGGATCTCCGCGCTTAACTCCTCATTTGGTTCACAAATCAGTTGAAGCCCGTCAGAATAAACTCCATCACTATTGTTTCTACCGTTGAGGTCTGGGTTATCTGCTTCGTTGAGAAATAACTCAATATGAAGACTCGGGAGGCTGTCTATAGTTTTCTCACCCGCTAGAAATTCTGAAACAACGCTTGCATTAAGCAAAGCTTCAATACCCAAGCTTTCTACCTTACTTCTACTACCACTCAATACAAGTTCAATAGCCGTCAATATAGAGCTCTTTCCTGCTTCATTGTCCCCAATCAGAATATTTCTTTTAGGGTCAAATTGAACCTCATACTCTCTGAATTTTTTAAAGTTTTTTATTTTTGCTTTTAAAATATACGTCATTGTAATACTCACCTGCCATGGAGAACTTTAACCAGAATACTATACAGCACTCAAAGTTATAAGAGTGCTATTGCTACTACGAAAGAGAGTGGAGCTATTCAGAAAACTCGAATGACCGATTGCACGAAGAACTAAAAACGAATTACTTCACGATGTTTTTACACGGAGGTGACTGAACGCCTGATAACATGATCGGCCGTAAATCATAAAGTCGATGTTGAACGGCCTAGATTGGCACAAACCGGAAGCTAAAATTTAATGATCTTAACGTCTGCTATTTGTCTGTTGAAGCTCGCCAGTGCTTGCCGTAGGGCAGCTCTGTGCCAGAAGCGGACGTTTCTTAATGGGGAAACCTGTTGTGTTGCGGTTAATCAAAAGTCATATCCGTCAGTTTCCCTTCTACTCACGTAAAACGTACTACCTGATGCTCTTATTCTGCCTGTTTTCAATCTTACCGACTTTTCAATCGAATTTATAATATCGCCGTCTTCTTTCGTTTTATTACCATTTTCCCACTCAATTCTATTCAAATTCGTCAGTCCCCACGCACCCCATTGCGCAAGCATCAAACGGCTGGAATCTGACTCTGGGTTACAACTGCGGTACTCAGCAAGGTCAAAAGTAAGTTTTGAAAACAGACCATTTACTTCTGTAATGATTGCTTCTCTTGATTGTGGGTTACTCAGGTAGTGCTCAACCTTTTGTTCAGCGATAGCCACGTCTTGATATGCGTTGATGAATATGGATTTGAGAAAATATGATTCAGCCCTTTCAAAGCTTTTATTCTTTAGGAATTGGCCAAAGCCGATGATTAGCGAACCCATGGACGGCGACTCTTTTTCTAATTGGTCATAGTCCAGAGTCATCGCAGGGCTTCTAATATTTCTCTCTCTTGCCAGATAGGCAGTAAGAAAGGCATAGCCGCCATCGCATTCCATTGCAGGAAGTAAGTCTCCAATTCCTCCGTCACTATCGAGTTTTAAGAACCGTGTTCTACCGGCTAAAATATTGAACGCATCAATATCACTTATGCTATTGTTACTCACCATTGTGTAGACAGTACCAAGACCTCTATCTAGTGAAATCTCAGGGCCAAAGCCGGGTAGTGAATGCTCCCAGTTCCAGTCGTCTGTAGACTGAGCGAAAGCGTTAGTACAGGCGAAACACGCAACGACAACAGCAAGAATACTGAGGCGCTTAACAGCTTTAATGGGTAAAAATGGCGCTTTCATGATGTCCCTATATGGCAGCAACAGCCGTAGCGAAGTGGTAATAATTGTCTTGGTAAAAACAATATAGCAAGACGCTTTTTTGTTCAACTTAGGGTCCGCTTTACGCTCACAGGGGCTGCACAAGCAGCCCCGTACAGCCTAGATTTCAATAGACTCCGATATTTCCAAAGCGTCATCAACTTCGATGCCTAAGTAACAAACTGTACTCTCTAGCTTCTTGTGTCCAAGCAAGAGTTGAACTACCCGAAGGTTTTTAGTCTTCTTGTAAATTAAGTAAAGTTTGGTCCTACGCAGTGAATGGGTGCTGTACAGCGAGGTATCAAGTCCAAGTTTTTCAATCCAGCCATGGAAAATGCGATTATATTGTCTGGTTGATATATGCTCAGCGCCATGTATACGAGATTTAAAAAGGTAGTCAGACGCTTTTAGTTCTGCTTTCTTCACCCAAGCCAAAATCGATTCACCAGTGTTTGGTGTTATCTCAAATTGGACAGGACTCCCTGTTTTTTGCTGAACAACGTTCGTACGCCTAAGCGCAGAACGTCCGCAGACGACGTCTGAAACTTTTAGTTTAACGAGGTCACAACCTCGTAGCTTGCTATCAAGACCAAGATTGAACAGTGCAAGGTCACGCGTCCGACCTTCAAGCTCTAATCGAATTCGGATACCCCATATATGTGATATCTGAAGAGGTTTCTTCTGCCCAATTATGCGATCTTTGTTCCAAGGTGTATGGATTCGAATTGCCATAAGTTGTCTCCTGCTTAGTAGGAACCACAAGTATGGCAGTCAAGTTGAATGGCGTAATAATATGAGTAGAACTTCAGAGTTGTGCTAGTTGCGGAAGTTGACTTACAACAATTTTTTATGGCTACTGACCAAAAAGCAGTGCTCGCCGCTTTCTTTTTGCGTGTGAAGCGTATTTATGTAAGCCTTAGTCAAAAAAGAAGTGTGAGTAGCAATTTTGATAGAACATTGGGAGCGTTATTTATGTCGACGAACGGTGAAGTGACTTAAAAGGATTTACTGATGATTCCAACCTACCAAGAATTAATGACACCAGTCCTTGAGAGAGCGAGAGAAGGCGAAGTAAAATTTCGAGATGCTGTAGATGATATTAGTAATGAACTAAAGCTAACTGATGAGGAACTCTCAGAGCTTCTCCCAAGCGGTAAACAAACAGTTATTGCTAATCGTATCGGATGGGCGAAAACTTACCTTTCCAAAGCTGGGCTATTAAATACAAAAAAAAGAGGCTTCTTCACGATAACTGATCGAGGGATAGAAGCACTTAATTCTGGCCAGAATATCGACAATAAATATTTGAAGCAGTTTGACACATTCAACTCATTTCACGGACAAAGTTCTGAAATAAAAGTAGTTGATAACACTCTCACTCAAGACGACGAACAGATGACCCCCGATGAGGTATTGAGGCGCGCTTATGAAAAAATCAACGATTCACTATCGACAGATCTTCTAACTAGAGTACGAGCTGTTTCTCCCATTTTCTTTGAAACGCTACTTGTCGACTTGCTCGTCGAAATGGGATACGGAGGAAACGAAGAAGGTGCTGCTCATGCACTAGGAAGAACAGGGGACAATGGCGTCGATGGCGTTATCAATCAAGACCCTCTAGGCGTTGACCAAATTTATATTCAGGCGAAAAGATATGCTGAAGGAAACAACGTTGGAGCAAGTGATATTCGAGATTTCTTTGGAGCACTCAACCTGAAAAAGGCAAACAAAGGGCTATTTATAACTACTTCAGATTTCACTCAGTCGGCCGTTCAAACCGCAAGAGACCTTGGAAGCCGAATCGTTTTATTTAATGGACAACAGCTCTCGAAACTAATGCTGAGATTCAATGTGGGGTGCAGAGATGTGGAAACATTGCATCTAAAGCGAGTCGATGAGGATTTTTTTGATAATTAATATAAGCAAATAAAAAATGACACAGGCTTTCGATTACGTGTGCATTCTCCCAAGCCACTGAAAAATTTGTTTTTTTGGTTTTTACTAGTCTTATTATAAAGTGTTGTTGATGAATTATGAACGGCAATTAAGAATGAATATCGTTACGTGGAACTGCAATGGTGCTTTAAGGAAGAAAACCAATGAGGTCGACTCTCTTAATGCAGATATAGTGATCGTACAAGAATGCGAAGATCCGGCACAATCAACAAACCAATATCGTGAATGGGCTGGTGAATTCTTATGGAACGGAACCTCAAAGAATAAAGGTATTGGCATATTCCCCAAAAACGGAAACACGGTCAAAGCATTGAACTGGGATGGACAGTATAAGATTGAGGGTCTACTTAGTAAAAGCCCTTCTCTCTCTTGGTCAACATCAGATTTAAACTTATTTATACCTTTCATCATCAATGATGACATTACAGTGCTAGCCGTTTGGACAAAAGGCAATGATTCCCAGATATTTGGTTATATGGGGCAATTCTGGAAATATCTCCAAATTCACAGGAATGATTTGGAAAATGAGAAAACGATTATTATCGGAGATTTTAATAGTAATGCGGTCTGGGATAAGGAAGATCGTTGGTGGAGTCATAGCGACGTCATAACTGAGTTAAAAGAAATGGGAATTTCGAGCTTATATCACGAACAATATAAAGAGGAGCAAGGTAAAGAGAGTTCACCAACATTCTACTTACATCGAAGAGAAGAAAAACCATACCACATCGATTATGCCTTTGTTTCTAATGATATTCTTAACAAGTCAAAACTATGGATCGGCGAGCGTAAAGACTGGATTGGTGTTAGTGATCATATGCCCCTCAGTCTAAAGGTGATTAGATAACAAAGTGCTGAAAAAGGCCGCGCGCAACTTTTTTAGTTTTCTGAGGGGAAAACAGATTCCCGAAAAATGAAATAGAGTTCATTTTTAGCTATCTCGGCAGTATCGTTCGATACTTGTTCCAAGACCCCAGTTCAAGTTGTGAGACAGAAATGTGCCAAACTCGGCCGTTGGTAACGCCTTGCTAAGCGGAAAATAATGGTTGGCTATAATCGCGAAGCGATGGCCAACTATTATTTTTCCGTTTAGCAACTTGTTAGATTACTTTTTTAACCAAGCTTAGAAAGCTCTTCTTTTCTGATTTTATGAAGCTTGTCCATAAAAGACTCTCCATCACAATTCTCTTTGGCTACTATTTCAGACTGCTTATTTAAGGCGTATGAGCAAATAAACCATAACAATATTAATATTAGAAAGAACGTAATGCCGCTTGCAGAAGCACTCGTTGCAGACCAGCGATTGAAAAGAAATTCTGATTTTGAAAACGTTTCCGTTCTGATCAAGCTATCCACTAGAATAAAAATGAAATACGAAATTAATAATGGCGTTGTTACCTTTTTAAATAGATATAACGCTATAAAAGAATGGATAGACTTTCTTTTGTAGAACATTACAATAAACACAAGACCTAAAAGTACAAAAGAAAAAATATCGAAATACGCGAATACAGTATTTACAAAGAACTCAATAATAGCTGTAAGGATATCCCTCAACCAGTCAAGTCCCCAGAAATCCCATGTCCACTCCCAGCGCCAAGGAAGATTTAGACTCTCCCTTAACAAATTTCCCAAAACAAAGAGTAAAGGACCAATTAAACACAAGATTACACCGACAAGAGTATCTACAACCGCTTTACAAAATGGATGATCGAAAAGTTTTAAATAAAAAGCAATGATCATTTTCATAAAATTAATACCGACCCTTTTTTTCAAGTAATCTAACAATTTAATAGTGCGCAAATCGCGCATATTTCTACCACGCAACGGCTCAATTTTCTGATTACTACTTTTTATCAAATTAGCTAACCTTTTGCTAGCTAAGAAAATTTTTTAAGCTGGCAAAGTGCTCTGAGGACAAAAATGCGCAAATTGCTCATTTTCCTGAATATAGGGGAACGTTGTAAAACCTGGATATAATAACAGTATCAAAAGAAAATATTTAATGTCCGTAATACGCTCATAGCTGCCCTTCAGATAGAGGCTAAACCTATTCATCGAAACTGTCAGATCAGATATGAGCTACTACAATTTGAGTTATTGCTTTGACCACCTTTTAAAGGTGCGCATAGTTTTAAAACTGTGCGCCTTTCTTTATCCTCTAACTTGATGACTTTTAGTTGAAATGCTCTCTCTTTTATCCATATAAGTCAGAACAGGTTCAACCCGAAAACATTTTTTACTCTGAGAAGAACTTCGTTGGTTCTCTCTCGTGAAATTTCGCTACCAGCACGTAGTATATCGATTAACTGTGCCTTATCCGTAAGGTAGTGCTCTCGACGCTTACGAATTGGCTTCAACACCTCTTGCAGGCACTCTTCCAGTATCTTCTTTGTCGTCCCATCACTTAGCCCACCAGCCTGATAATGTTCTTTGAGTTGGCTGACATACTCAGTATCTGGGTGAAAAGCGTCTAAATACGTGAATACAACATTGCCTTCTACTTTACCTGGGTCTTCAACTTTCAGGTGATCAGGGTCTGTGTACATGCTACGAACTGCAGTGCTTATCTCTTTCTCTGTAGCGCCAAGGTTTATGGTATTTCCCATCGACTTACTCATTTTGTTTTTGCCGTCAGTGCTAGGTAGTCGTGATGCATTGCTTAGTAATGGCTTACACTCTTTAAGCACAGGCTTTTCGACTAACGAGTTAATCTTCCTTACGATTTCATTGGTTTGTTCAATCATTGGCAATTGGTCATCACCAACAGGAACCAATGTTGCGTTAAATGCGGTGATGTCAGCCGCTTGAGATATTGGATATGTCAAGAAGCCTGCGGGTAAAGAGCGCTCAAAGCCTTTGCTTTTGATTTCACTTTTTACGGTTGGGTTACGCTCAAGTCGCGTTACAGTTACCACGTTACTGTAATACATAGTCAACTCAGCGAGTGCAGGTAGCTGTGATTGCAGACAAACAGTGGTCTTCTGTGGGTCTATGCCAACAGCCAGATAATCAGCCACCACATTTAATATGCTAGATGATACCTTTGATGGATTGTGTGCATTGTCCGTCAGACCTTGCATGTCAGCGACAAGAATGGTCTGATCATGCTTGTGTTGTAAGGATACACGTTGCTTCAGCGATCCAACATAATGACCTAAATGAAGAGGCCCAGTCGCTCTGTCGCCAGTAAGAATGATTTGTCGTTCGGTATTTGTTTTATTGTTCACGATATATCTCCAAGTAAATAAAACGTGCTACTGGAGATATAAAGGACATACAAACTTAGCTACCTTCCAGCAGCAAAAGAATGTACGAATTCCGTGCCGCTCAGATTGAGCGCCACCAGTTGAAAGAAGAGGTTGTGTTCATAAGTATCTTTTTCATGTTGACAAGGTATCAAATTAGATTGTGTGTAACAACCACTTGTGTTTTGGTAATTGTCTACCAAACAAGTTTGATTGTTAACACCAAGTGATTCTGTCGTAGTCGCTAATTACCAAGGGAAATTGACAGTTGATGTCCTAGCCAAAGTGGCAGAACGTAAAATTACGATAGCCAATGCCACTAAGCTCCTCATCACAAAAATAGTACTGATAGAGCTATTGAGGAAGTGGTCATGGGATTCTCCCTCGCTACCCCATACTTGGAACAATCCAAGGTCTCATGGCTGTTAAAACCCGAAGGAAACGTCGACATACACGCTAGCGGCGTTCGCAATATCTGGCTGAGGGAAAACATGAATACGACTGCATTACGGTTAGCAAAGCTTGCTGAAGCACGACAACATTGATGATGTGATTACGTCAATAAGCTCCAAAAGTTGCGACTTACCACACCCATTTAACCCTATAAATGCGAGCAAAAAACTATCTGATTCAGAGAAGTCGAAAACGCTGTCGTGCAATCCCTTATAACTTCCTGTCAGCTCCACGCTAATTAACTTCATACAACTTCCTTATTTCGCTTTTCTCTTCTTTGTAGGCTTTAGCTTTTCTCGCTCGTTTTTGATCTTTTCTAGCAAGGCTTCTGCTGAATTTTCATCGCTGATGAGTTCCGGGTTTTGCTCGCGCCATTTGGCGGTGAGCTCACCACGAAACGTTTTAGCGAGGATAGATTGGGTGAGTTTGTTGACGCGCTCTTGGGCTGCGTTGACTTCGGACTCGACTTTGTCAGCGTAGGCGAAGAGTTTTTCGACACGACTAACAATTTCGGTTTGTTCTTCAATGGTTGGTAATGGGATCGGCAACGAGTTACAAGCTGTCTTATTCAAATATTTAACTGTAGTCGATGTCGCCTTATCTTCGTAATATTCAGCATTTGCTCTCACACAATATGCTAGATATTCAGCTTTGATATGCTTGTTAACTTTGAAGGCATGAAGTTGTTGATTAATTACGGAGCTTTCCTTTAGAACGGCTGAAAGACCAACACGTCCAACGCAGGTCATGATAACATTTCCGGGTTCTATGATTTTTGCTCTGTAAGTAATAACCTCGTCTTCACTTAAACCATTTTCAATCTCCTTGTAATCAATCCAAATAGATTGTTCGTCAAAATTCGGAGTTAACAGCCAATGATAACCACCTGAGAAAGATTTTGGTTTATCTCTATTCGGTACAACGCACTCGCATAGAGCACCTAATCTTATAGAGGGCCAACCTGCTATATGACTCACAAATTTTCGACTTTCCTCAACAGCGATATCTGGGGACCTGTCCTTCTTTTTACCAAAGTTTCCCATTGTAAGCCCTGATGAAAATTGCTCTTCAGAAATAGACGCAATATCAACTATTTCTGGTTTGAACTTTTCACGCCATTCTTCCGTCAATTTACCGCTGACGGCGGCGGCGAGGACAGATTGGCGGAAGCGTTTTAGGGTGTCGGGAACGGCGTCGAGGCGTGCCTTGATACTATCGACTTTCGCTAATAACTTATCCAACTTTTCAGCAATTACTTTCTGTTCAGCGAGTGGGGGGAGTGGTAACTCTAGCCCTCGAATTACTCCAAGGTTAATCCTCGGGCGAGTCGTTCCTTTTACGTGTTGCTCTATTTGCTTTATGACAACTTCAGAATTAATTAAGTAAATTAAAAAACTTTTAGAGCAGACATCCTCATTCGCTCTCATTCGAACTAAATCCGCAACAATTATACCTTTCTCGAACGATGAAGGCACTTCGCAAGCCAATCCTAAAGGGTCACCAAGTTTAGTAATCAGGATATCACCGGACTTAAAGCTATGCCGTTGGAGCTCTGAAGCTTTGTCTGGACTGACAAACCTAATGTTCTTATCAATAAAGCGGAATCTTTTAACATTTTGAATACGAGCTATTGGTTCGCCTTCATCTTTATATTCAGACGCTTTAAGGTTTGAACCAAATGGTCCATCAACAATGTCAGACTTTGGATCAACAACATATTCTGACCCCGTTACTAATGCCCATTCATCTGGGAACTTAAATTTCATAGTTATTCACCCAACTCAGCCAACAACTCATCCAACTCCAGCAGTGCACTGGCTAAGCCATCTTTAGCCTCTTTTGCCAAAACTTCTGGCACAGGTAAGTCTGCTGCATCAACACTGTCTTTGTCTTTGAGCCAACTGATATCGAGTGAGTCACCTTTGGTGTCGCGGATCCAGTCACGGGTAAAACAACGCCAACGGGAGTGTGCTAACTCGTCGTCTACACCTTTGTTTTCCTCTGCGTTGTCCACTTCAACTTTGCGAGCACCAAAACTGTATTCACCTTCTGTGCGTGAGGATGCGCCATTGGCATCTTCGCCGTAAACTTCTTCAAACGGTTTAAGGTGGCTTTCACCAAAGGGAGTACGCTTGCCAAATGAAGGCATATTGGTTCTTAAGTCATATACCCAAACATTTTTGGTGCAGCCTTCTTTTTGGCTTTTATCGTCAGCAGCACCTTTAGTGAAAAATAATACATTGGTTTTTACACCTTGTGCGTAGAAGATACCTGTTGGCAAACGCAAAATAGTGTGCAGGTTACACTTTTCCATTAAGTCGCGACGGATCTCTGTGCCTTGGCCTGCTTCAAACAATACATTATCTGGCAAAACTACTGCGGCACGACCGCCTGGTTTAAGGTTCCGGTAAATATGCTGTAAAAATGCGAGCTGTTTGTTACTGGTGCGGTAGGTTAAATCGTCACGAGTAATAGATGCTTCACCGCCTTTTGACGTACCAAATGGTGGGTTTGCTAATATGACATCAGCTTTAGCTAAACTTGAACCCACTTGACCTAAAGCATTACCCAAATGCACCGCGCCTTCGTCGTCGCCTTCAATATTGTGCAGTAAACAGTTCATAAGTGCTAAACGACGGGTGTTCGGTACTAACTCAACACCCATATAAGCTTTCGTCTTTTGAAACTGTTGCTGTTGCTCGTTCAAGTCAAACAAATCATCGGTTTGTTCTTTAATGTAGTTATCAGCGGCGATAATAAAACCTGCGGTACCCGCGGCTGGATCTTGAATAACCTCACCTGCTCGCGGCTTAATACAACGCACCATAGAGTCGATAAGTGCACGCGGTGTGAAGTATTGCCCTGCGCCCGATTTAGTCTCGTTCGCGTTTTTCTCAAGTAGTCCTTCGTATAAGTCACCTAGGCCGTCTTTTGCTGCACTGAACCAGTCAATTTTATCAATGGCTTCAATGAGCTGTTTTAAATGGCGAGGTTCACGTAAGCGTGTTTGTGCATCGGCATATATTGCTTGAATAAGCGGATCTTCATGAATAGTCACTTCCATGGTTTGACCTGGATTTTCAGGGTCTGCTTCGGTACGTTTACCGGTTGAAAGTGCGAGTAAGATAGCTTTGTAGTCGTTAAGTAATACCAGTCCGTCTTTACCGCTTAAATCTTGCCAACGGCAACCTTCTGGCAATGGATGGCGGTTTAAAATGCCGGCTTCGTTATTTTCGTGCACCATTTTAATAAACAGTAGCAATACCAGCTCGGTAACATAATCTGAATAGTTAATACCGTCGTCACGTAGTACGTCACATAAGTTCCAGAGTTTTTGTACGATGTCGTTGTTGGTCATTTTGAATCCTTTATGTGCCTTACTTTAATACTTGGCTTTCTGCAAGCTTCTCGAATTAGTAAGGCAAGAAATTATTATTGTCTGTTGTCATGAGCGTAATTAGCTTAGGGTGAACAAATAGCTTTTCTTTACCCGCTGTGACTTCGGTTAGTACACCAATATCGCAGAGTTGCTTTAGGTAAACAGAGGCTGTTTGTCGTTTTGCTATGTCGCTTTCCACTAAGTTGTTAATGCGGCAGTAAGGCTGCTCAAAAATCACTTGCACTAACTCATGGCTATAAATTTTAGGTAGCTGCTCTTTTACAAATAGGGTTGTGTGTTCAATAAGCTCTCGCACTGCAGCTATTTTTTTGGTTGTCCATTTGGCGGTTTGTTCTACTGCATTAAGCATATAGATGATCCATGGCTGCCAATCGCCATCGCGAGTTACCGACAAGAGCAGTCGATAATAGTCTTGCTTGTTTTGTACGATATAGCGACTGAGGTACAAAATAGGCAGAGTTAATAAATTCTGCTCTATCAGATATAAAATGTTAAGTACCCTGCCAGTACGGCCATTACCGTCAATGAATGGATGAATTGCTTCAAACTGATAGTGAGATACAGCCATTTTAATGAGTGGATCAATATCATCTTCTGCGTGAAGGAATTGCTCCCAATTTGATAGTAAATCTCGCAAAACCCGTTCACCTACTGGTGGCGTATAGATGATTTCACCCGTTGTCTGATTACTTAGCACAGTGCCTGGCACTTTGCGTATTTCCATATCAACCGACTTGATGGTGCTACACACTTCTACTGCAGTATTGGTGTTTAATGGCCTTCTTGAAAGCTGCATAAAGCCTTCGTATAAAGCAGTACGATATCGTAGTGCTTCTCTGGTGGCATTGTCGGCACTACTGTCTTCTTGCGCATACTGAAATAGTTTATCGGTTGTGGTGACGATGTTTTCTATTTCAGAACTGTCTTTTGCTTCAAGTAATGGAATAAGGTTGATCAGAAGGCCTTGGTTTGGCAGTAGCTCCCCTGCTTGCTTTAGTTCTGCTAACGCAGCCCTAGCTGGTATACATGCCTTAAGTATTTCAATACTATCCAAGGTATCGCCCGGCGGCGGTAATGGTGGCATGGTATTAAACGGCTGCTCAGCTTGCCATGTCATGTTTAAAAAACCTTAAATTATCAACATAATGTTCAGCTTATGTCGATTGCTTCAACATGTAAACACGTTATGTCGAAAAAAGTGCAATATTTCGACATGTAATAAACTTATGTCGATACTATCGACATATAAATCAATCGTGTCGATATAATCTAAATATTTCGACACGTAATTAAGTTATGTATAAAAAAAGCCAAAAAATATACATATGCCTAAGTATGCGCAGTTGCCATAACCGTCTTGCTAGCCTTATGTCTGCTCAAGGCAGTTTTACGCCTGCTCAGGCCATAATGCGTCGTTTATTTCATTTAATACATCGTCTAATTGGTCATTCAAAACCCTATTAAAGGTTTGAACCCCGCCATGTGTTGCGAAACACCGATTAATAAAGCTCTTGTCTACAACCACTTCGTGGGTAAGCTGTTTAGCGAGTCGGTCTAGCCATTTACGTTGTGCAGGTGCCCAGTTGTGCAGTTGATACATTTTCTGCATAGCCAGTTGCACACGCTCGGAAAATGGCATTAACGCTTCACCAATGGCTGCTTGGCGAATATACCCCACGATAGAAGCCGCAATGTCTTGATTGGTTTTATTCTTCCATGCGGTCTCTAATGTTTTTTCACCAAAGCCTGCGGCATCGAGCATTAGTCGTACTTCTTTCAGTTGTTCGCGTGTTAAGTCTTTTGGTTTGTTAACCACAGTAGAAAGCGCCACCGACTCATTAATTTGATGTTTAATAAAGCTTTCAAAGCTACCAAGATAATCCTCTGGACGATTATATTTGCCATAACTTTGCTCACGGACCTCTAGTTGATCCTCATGTGTTGAGATAAGAGGGTAACGCTCTGAGCCTAGTAATTGATTGACCGCGGTAAGCTGAGGTAATAAACCACCGCTATCTTTAATAAATTTTACTGCTTGCTTAGGACCTAGTTCACGCAAGTACTGTGGAAGTTTATCTGTTTCGGTTCCCCAAAGCTGAGTGAGCTCTTCAAGCTTTTCTTTGATGTCTTGTCTAGACTCCGCTTTTTTCTTTGCCTTACGCAATATACGCATGACCTTTTGGCTAAGCTGGTCTAGTAAGTCATCTGCATGAGATGTATCTGCTGCCTCACCTTTTGTATCGAGGGCTTTTTCTAAACGCTTCTCATCGGTAAGCTCATCCACTAGCTGCTCTATGGTAATGTTCGGGTTTTTCACTAAAGGCTTCATGGTAGAAACATCTTCAAGTGCAGCGTATATATCCACAGGATCGTAAATGCGGAAAACCGTTTTACCAATGTCATCGCAACGGCGCGTTGCTCGCCCTATCATTTGCTCATACAAAATGCGCGAACGCACTCGACGCATAAACACCAAATTACAAATTTTTGGTACATCGATGCCTGTTGTCAGTAGATCGACGGTAATGGCAATGTTCGGATAGTCTTCGTTTTTAAACCGGCTAATGGCCTTTTCGACTTTGTCGGTTTGGCCAGTAATTTTTAATACTGCAGCTTGATTGTAATCGCCGTTATAAATTTCCTTAAAGGATTCGTCGAGTAAGCGTTTAACCATGTCAGCGTGCATATCGGTTGCGCAAAAGATCATGGTTTTCTCTTCACCAAATGGGTCAAGTTCTTTAACCAACTCTTCGCAGATCACACGATTAAAGTTTTCGTTAATCACGCGCTTATTAAATGCTTCCACCGCAAAGTTAACTTCATCTTCCAGTTCGGCCGACTCTACTTCACCTGTTCCTGTGTTGATGGCACTGACTTTTTCACCCTTCTCAAATTTAATACCCGCTTTTGATAACTTAGTTTGATATCGAATGGGCGGTTCATGGTCAATTAACCAGTCTTCAGCAACGGCTTCACGATATGAGTAGGTGTATACCGGTTTGCCAAATACTTCAGTTGTATGTTTCGCTGGCGTAGCTGTTAAACCAATACGCACCGCATCGAAATAGTCGAGCACACGACGATAACTAGACAGGTACTGTGAAGCATCTCTTGTTTCGAGCTCACCCTCAGTCATCTCTTGGTCGAGGGTATAACCTCGGTGGGCTTCATCAACAATAATACAATCGAATTCGTCAACAGGCGGTGGCGAGTCAGACATAAACAAGCGTTTAACCATTGCCTGAACGGTTGCCACTTGTATACGTGTTTCTGCTTCAGCCGCCATGTCGCCAAGCTCAGTAATGTTATAAATTTTAGAAAGCGGTTTACTTTCTTCCAGTGGCGCCTCATTAAAGCTATCTAGTGCTTGAGTCCCAAGAGACGTTCTGTCGACTAAAAACAATATCCGCTTAAAGCGCTCAGCTTTTAAAAATCGATACATCAAGCCAATAATCGTTCGGGTTTTACCTGTGCCTGTCGCCATGGCTAACAAACATTGCTGAGCATCTTGCTCTAACGCCGTTTCAACCCCTTTAATTGCCTTTTCTTGATAGTCGCGCAACTTAAGGTAGCCGAAACCTTCGTTCTTAAGTGTTTGCTCTGCAGCTTGTTTACTACGCGTTAATTTATCTTCAAGGCCTGTAGGGCTGTGAAAATTAGCTAGCGACCTTGCAATATTACTGTGGTCACGCACATCGCGGAACCAAATACCTGATTGTTCAGCTAGCTGTTTGACAAACGGACGTCCGTTAGATGAATACACAAATGGCACATGATAGTGGCCTTTCTCTCCTTCTGGCCATGCAATGGTTCTGCCCTCAAGCTCCCAAGCTGGCATTAAAGGTGGCGTATTTTTAAATCCTTTGGAATAGCGTTCAGCTTGACCAATTTTACCGGCGACATTGGTGTTTTCTTTTTTCGCTTCGACCACCGCTATCGGTGTTAACCCTTTAAACAGAACATAATCGGCATAGCCTTTTTTACCTTCATACTCCGTTGGCCACTCGGCAATCGCCATGTCTTTGCCTTCTTCAGGCATGGTTTTGTTCTTTTTAAAGTTTAAGTTTTCAGTATCTGTTTCCCAACCAGCTTCAATTAAGTGTTGATCGATAACAATACGAGTGACCTCTTCATTGAGGTATAGCACCTTAGTAGCTTCTCTAAGCTGCTTGGCATAAATCTTTTGCTTTTGTTTGGTTGCTTGTTTTTCTTCGTCGCTTTGCTGCTGCTCTTGTTTTTGCGTTGTTGCTAATTTTTCGTTGAATTCAGCACGCTGCTTTTCCAATTCTTTATCTTGTGACTCGAACAGTGATTTATATTGGCGAGCCTCTTTGTCCATTTGCTCAGCTAATACAGCGTACTCTTCTTTTTCTTGCTGTAAGAGCTGAGTGAGCTGTTGATTTGACTCAAGCTGTTGGTGAGTATTTGTAAGTTCAGACTGTAGCTGTAAAATTTGTTTTTGCAGTGTTCTATGGTGTTCACTTGGGTCTTCTGGCGGAACAAATGGACCAGGCTTAAAATTGGCTGGGCATTTATCTGACGACTTATGAAACCAAATTGCCAGTTGGCGAGCAACACGTAACCCGTCCATGGCTTCTTTATGTTTTGTCTTAAAGCGATGAGTTGCTTTATTGCCTTCAATCCGAAGGTGGTGAAAGACATCTTTAATAAGCGGATCTAAATTTAAGTCACGATGGATTCTAAAAAGTAAATCTTTTTGACTAGTCTGTTCATCAAAAAAAATCCCTGCGCCAGTCGCAATTTCCTGAGCAATGGCTTCGCCAAACTGCCGCAATTTTATCAGTGTAGTATTTGGGTCTGTCGCAAAAACGGTTTCTGCGTTATGCGCTAGTTGATAAAAAATAGGGTCATGACTTTCTAAAAAACTGAAATTACTCGCCACTGATATCGTTCCTTCGAGCCGTTATTTTTTGTCTTATCGTTACCTAGAATAGCGGAATTTGTACAACTATCACAGAGGGTTAGTCATAGTCTTGGCGAGACGATATTACCGTTTCTCTGCAATACCTTGCAGAATTCTATTTCAAGTGGAATTTTCACTATCATTCTGGTCAGAAGATAGCTTACAGCGTGCTTGTTTTTAGTCCTGCAATGACTCGCAGAACTACTGTCATTTAAGCTAACGTCATGACCTCATGTTCTGACGTTAAAACACTCCCTACTTAGCTCTTTCCCTGCAATATCTTGCAGAAACTCTTATCCCTATGAAATTGGCGGCTATTGCAGGATGACCGTTTTCCTGCGAGGAATAATATGCAGAGTTATAGTAATTCAACACATAGTTCTACTATGGTATCAAATACTGGTTAATGAATTGCTGGCACCCGTGGTCAAGTTCAGCTTAGTTCCTGCTTTATTTCTAACAAATAACGAGAGGTACACAAGCTAGATTACTTATCCTGACCTAACAATATATTCCGTACCGTCGCAGAATAAAACTGACGACCATAGCGAGTTTTGAAGCCAAGGCGATTAAGCTCACTTGCCAAAGCTGTGTAGGTGTCGAGGCCCTGTTGTTGCAAACTTTCGATAACAGGCCGGATGGCTTGGTTGAACTCATCGTTATTTTTTTGCCATGTGCCTCGCGCATTCTTCATGCAGCTATTTCTTATTTCATGGAGGCGAGGATTACCCAGTTTTACACCACGCTTTTTTGCAGCAGCTAGTGCCAACCTAGTTCGCTCACTAATCATTCTACGTTCTTCCTCTGCTACTGCGGCAAGCACCTGAAGAACTAGCGGGCCACTGTTCGGCTGATCACAACATATGAATGGGATCCCACTTTTCATAACGGTTGATAAGAAATGGAGATCGCGACTAAGACGATCGAGCTTTGACACAACTAACGTTGAGTTAGTGAGCTGACAATGTTGCAGCGCTTTTAACAGTTGTGGACGGTCATCCCTCTTACCCGATTCTATTTCAGTATAAATATGGAGCAACTTACCCTCCTGACGACGGATGTAGTCTTCAACAATATCTTGCTGAGCTTCTAGGCCTAAACCCGAAATACCTTGGCGTTGCGTGGATACTCGATAATAAGCGATGAATTGCATATAGTTTTCCTCAACTGGTCATTTCAGACCAGAATGAGACCAAACCGGCACCTGTCAAAAAAGAGCTTAACGAGGGATTAGCTCTTTTTTACACACTAGACTTTGTTACAAAAATGAGGACTCTACTGGTAGTGTCGCGGCAAGACTACTTAAACTCATTCAAGCTCAAGCCATTCAACAAAAATGAGAAAACTATAGATAGTTGCGTACGAAACTCTTCACGCGCCTATATATTTTAGGTGGATAGTTTCACCTGAAAAATGTTAGCTAACCAGCTATTTTGCATACTTGCTCAATATGTAGAATGCAGTTGCTAAGATTAAAGCACTTACCAGAAAAACAGATATCGTTATGATTGGCATAATAGACTTCCTCTCGTTTAAAGCTTCATGCTGAAAGAAGACGCTTTGCGGATTAATCCTAATGCCCACTGAGTGATTGAATATGTAGATAAGTATATTTCAAGTTATCTAAATGGCCTTCTAATATAAAATCCAACGGCGCTTTGCCATTGAACAAGCCATTACAGTTTTTCAATGACATGAAGTTATCAACATTGGTCTGCTGACTGAAGAGCATTCTAATTGCTTGGTAGATATTCAAAACATAGCTTAGCCTTTCTTGCTGCTCTTGGGTCAGATTCACTTGTTTCGGATTATGATTGCACTCACACATCACCTGTTTTGAAAGCCCTAAAATCACCTCCATTTGAGCTGGTTCACAAGACCAAGACTCCAAGATGCGAATTGCAGTTTTCAATGCCACAGGAGTTGCGCGATCAAGTTCATCCTGTGATGGTATATTTGATTCATTATCGTTAATAGTTTTATCCTCTAATAAAAATAATCATGCGATATTTCTTTAACAATTATCATGCATTCTAGTAATCGTTTTGATTTGTAGAAATGCTCAAAGACATTATCAGCGGTGAGTGGTGGAAGAGTGATGCCTTTAAGTAAATCTGGTCTTACAATCCTATTATCATAATTCGCTTTCAGCCTACCGCTAATAAATTCATTTTAATGAATCGACACCAATAATCTATGCGCTTCTCCATCGTTCTGGGTATCGCTTTTCATACTCTACTGGCGAAAGCAGATCATTGGAACCATGTTTTCTCTTATTGTTCTAAAACATCTTCATGTACTCGAAAATATCGCTTCTAGCATCATCCCTTGTTAAATAGATTTTTCGCTTTACTCGCTCACGTTTCAGCAGTTGGAAGAAAGTTTTAGCCACCACATTGTCATGGCAGTTGCCGCGTCTCCTCATGCTACCTTCAAGACAATTACTTTAAAGAAGTGTGCCAATCATAGCTTGTGTATTGACTGCCATGGTCTGAATGAACTGTCTCCATTCTCTTGGAATTACACCGCCAAACAGCCATTAATAGCGCATTTAACACTACTTCCTTCATAATACGAGATAGTATTGACCAACCAAAGGCTTTGCGTGAAAACAAATCGATCACCACGGCTAAATAAAGCAGTCACTCATGAATTCGGGTGTGAGTAATGTCCTTCACCCATGACTCATCTGGCGGCTCAAGATTGAATTGACGCTGTAGTCGATAAACGCGATTAACACCACGCTTTTCGCCGATATCACGTAAGTCAGAATGGACTTTACGTAAGCCGTAAACCTCACCTGACTCTAGCCAAAATTGTTTTATCAAACCTGTAAGACGTTGATTGACTTTAGCTCGTTTAGAGTGAAGCTGCTTACTCCATACGTAACATCCACATGGATGCACATCGAACATTTTGTACAGCCAACGAACAGGCCGCCGGTCCAAATTCTGTTTAATAAAGGCGTACCTCAGTCGGACTGCTTTGCAGATGAGCGAGCACAACTTCCCTTTAACTAAAATCTCAGCACCTGAGTTAGCGCGTCCTTAGGAATGAAAACCATGAATGACAGCACCAATTCCTTCCAACTCAGCACCTGAGTTAGCCCGGCTTAGGAATAATAACCGTGAATAAAAGCACTAATTTATTCCAACTCAGCACCTGAGTTAAGCTCGAGTTCCCAGTAGATGAGCGTGCACAACTGCCCATTAACCAAAAATCTCAGCACCTGAGTTAGCCCGGCCTTAGGAATAATAACCGTGAATAAAAGCACCAATTCTTTCCAACTCAGCACCTGAGTTAGCCCAGCCTTAGAAATGATAACCGTGAATAAAAGCACCAATTCTTTCCAACTCAGCACCTGAGTTAGCACGTCTTAAGGAATGAAAACCATGAATGAAAGCACCAATTTTTTCCAACTCAGCACCTGAGTTAGCGCGTCCTTAGGAATGAAAACCGTGAATAAA
>NZ_BAAJLT010000018.1:0-63646 GCF_057552975.1 Alteromonas sp. 5NW40-0090 | reverse complement strand
CTTATTGACTGGGGTGATGGCTCTACGGTGCAGTCGGTTACTGAGCTAGGTGATGTTACTCATACCTTCGCAGATGGTGACAGTAGTGCCACTGTCAGTGTGCAGATCGTGAATGATGAAGGCACGTTTGACGCAGGCACCGTCGATGTCACCATCAACAATGTAGCGCCGGCTACGTCAGTTTCATCGGACGCGAGCGTTGATGCTAATGCACCGTTTACTATCAACTTTGGTGAGGTGGTCGACCCAGGTGACGATACTATTTCAAACGCCGTCATTAACTGGGGAGATGGAACAACTTCTGTTTACACCGGAGCTGGGGATTACGTTCATAGCTATGACGGAACAATTACTAACCCAACCATAGAGCTCCTTATTACTGATGAAGATGGAGAGTTTGTTGCTGCCAGTACCACGATAACGGTAAACGAAGAAATCAGCGAACCTACAGCAACGGGTTCTATTCAGGAATTTACCCTTCGCGATCAAGAAGTGCAGCTTGATTTGCAAATATCCAGTGATGAGCCTGTCTTGGAAGTGATAGTAGATTGGGGAGATGGCACGTCTGAAAGCTTTAACGATCCAAATGCTTTGTTACACGAGTACGGTGACCTTGGTCTATACGAAGTCAGTGTTCAGCTTGTCACGGCGTCTGGCACGTATGATGTGGGTGTTGTAGATGATGTAGATGTAGGCACCCGCATTGGTGATGCGTCACTATTCTTTAATTTCTTTGACCCCTATGCTTGGCAGAATAGTTGGACCGACGAAGGAATCACACTAGCACATAAAGCAAATACCGCCGACCTAAATGAAGCATGGTCAGGAATGTCTTTCGTTGGCTGGGACTCTTGGCGTATTGAGGGGCAAGATGTTGCTTTCGGACACTTAGGTGTATCTGGGCGCACATCACAAACGGGCTCCTTCTTCCAGCAGTTAGACGGTACCGAGGGAATACGGTTCGATATTGATACATCAGCGATGAGCGGCGAGATTATGTTTACTGATTTGTATGCTAATGAATCAGGAAACCTTGATGAACAAGCCAGAGTCCAATTCTTTGATGAAAGCGGTAACCTAGTTGATGAATATTTGGTTACCGGTAGTGCTAGTGGTGAGGTCTCAATGAACTTTACGACTCAAAGTGCATTCGACTACTTTGTGGTTACTGCAGGTGCTTACGATGGCAACGGACAATTTGTCTATGGAAGTTATGCAGACGACAATGGCATTGCAGGTTCAGGAGAGGCTAATACAGGCAGTGAATTACTCATTGACGCTATTCAAGTGGGGTTCCGTGGTAGCGACAATGTTGTAAACGTTGCCAACAGCCCGTTAGAAGTAGCGCAAGATGCTATGTTATCTATTCTGCCTATACCAGAGTTAATTAACCCAGCTGATGAATTGGACAATAGTTCAAGGGCAACGCCGTTACCAAATGTGGTAACCATTCCAGGTCAAACTGAAAATGACGTTAAATCGATATTGCCTACCCCAGTTCGGTTGGTTGGAGCATCTGTAATAGCATTGAATGTTGATGCTGCAGCAGGCGATAAGGACAACACGCAGGAGGCGGCGCTACCTGCTCATGATAAAGACGTGATGTCAACGTTACCTGTAGTATCAGACCCTGTTGAGTCAGATAAAAATGACAGCGAAAAAGTGTCATCTAACTCAAGCGATAACGCGGCGAATACAAACGATGTTGGTCCCGAGTCAGCTAAAGCACTCGAAGGCAAAAAAGATATCGTTTCAACACTACCGGTGGTGGAAGAACCCATCGAGTCGGATGAGGAACCAGATGAAGGCGTATCCGTAGGCTTAGGTGAATCGGCTTCGGGTGGTGAAGTTTTACTGCTTGATTCAACAGCGAAAGTTATTCAAATCGATGACGATATTATGTTCACATTACCTGTGATGTCAGATCCGATTGAATCTGACGATGAGCAAGATGAAAGCCAAGCAGCAGTAACGAGTGAGCTGGAAACAACTGGTGAAGTTACTCTGACTCAACTTGAAGAAGAATCTACAGAGGTTAAAGAAGGTATCGTTTCAACCTTACCCGTGGTACCTGACTTAATAGATGCTCAAGAGACGCCTACCAAAAGCAGTCTGTCCTTAACTGGTGAAGTCGGGAGTAATGTTGAATTTGATTTCGCCCAACTATCAACGGACAGTGCTGGTATGAGCAAAGCAATGACGCTGAATTACGCTTTACAAAGAGGCGAGCAGTCGGCAGCGCTTACTCCTAGCGATGACAAACAGACAATAATTGCTGAACTTGCGTTAGAGTTCGAGGATAGTGATATGCAGTTTACGCAATATGACGATTACTTGATTCGATAATGGTGTCTGGTTTTTATACAAATGTTGGGTGGCGACACCCAACTTTATTTTCAGCTTATTGAATTTTAAATAAAATTTTAGTGGCTTAATAATTGCTAAAATTAAAACTACAAGGTAGTAAGGTCACGCGGTTGCAAACAAGCAGTAACGTTTTGTATGTAGACTTATAGTTGGTTAGTTAGATAGCAAATAACACCGAGATTAAGGAAGATATATGAAACATTCGTGTTCAAAGTATGGATTAGCGTTGACCGTACTGCTCTATATACTAAGTTTGAGTTCTTCAAAAGCGAACGCAGCGTTGATAGTAAATAATGAACCCTTAGTTCCAACAGTTGGTGGCGCTGTATCTTTTATAGATAATACATTTTCAGTAAATAACACTCCCTCGCTTTTAGAGGACTTTTCCGTAACACAGATGACCACTATTAACAAAATTAGTTTTTGGTCTTTTGACCTTCCTACTTATACTGGGAGTGAATACATTTCGCTGCGCTTATATCGAGATGAGCCTGGGTTCGTTCATAATTCACCATTGTTTAGTGCAACAGGCGCTTCGGGTACTGGCGGAACTTTTTCTAAAACGGAAGTCGGCGACGGTGTATTGTTTCGACACGAAATCGAACTGGTCAACGTTACTTTAGGACCCGGCGATTATTTTCTTAATGTCGGAACAGATCCCTTTCTTAACAATGAACTTGCTTTTGGATGGGCTTATGCATCAATACCATCGGTTCCTGGAGAATATAGCTGGTTATTAAACCCTTTAGCTCCATCGGGAGCTGTCAACTATTCTCCGTCGGGTGTTGATTTTGCATTCCAAATAGAGGGCGAGCCAGTCGTTCAAGCTAATGCACCTTCAGCGCTGTCAATTCTGTCACTTGGTTTGGTATTGATGCTTGTTCGAAGAAGAGTGTAAAACGCCAAATCTAAGCACGCCTTAATCATTACGGACAGTGACTATGAAAAATGGCAATGGATTGATGCCTGTGAATAAAGCGTTGGCTAATATTAAGTCAGCGCTCCTTTATGTTTTTTTGTTTAGTTTAGCCATTAATCTGTTGATGCTGGTCTCCCCCTTATACATGCTGCAGGTCTATGATCGAGTATTGGTTTCTGGCAGTCATGCCACTCTACTTTTCCTGACTATTTTTGCTTTGGTTGCACTGATTGTGTTGGCCACGTTAGACATCGTTCGCGGAATTGTACTCGCTCGTTTAGGTAATGCTTTTGATAAAACAGTGAGCGGTTACTTGTTTAAAAACATAATTGAACAGGGAGGGCATAGCCAGCCACTACGTGATGTAGACACCGTGCGCAGTTTTCTCTCATCACCAGCACTCACCGCAATAATGGACGCACCGTTTACACCGCTTTATCTAGCGTTAATCTATATTCTACATCCAATGTTAGGGCATATTGCGCTGGCAGGCGCTATTGTACTTTTTAGCTTGGCGCTTTTAGGCGAGAAGATGACCCGTGTCGCGCAAAAAGACAGTCAAAATGCATCTAGCCAGGCTCATCGCTATACGGATGTGTGCGGAAAAAACCGGAATGCAGTTTATGCAATGGGGATGAGCAGTCATATTCTTGCTAAATGGAATATACCTCATTTAAAAAGCTTAAGTTTTGGAGGCCTTGCCAATTCCCGCAGTAGCGGTATTTCGGCAATATCTAAAGGCCTGAGGTTTGCGCTCCAGGTAGGTATTTTGGGAATGGGAGCATTCCTTGTGATAGAGCAAGAATCTTCCCCTGGCGTAATGATTGCCGCCTCAATTGTAATGGGAAGAGGCCTAGCACCTATTGAAGCGTCTATAACTGGATGGCGCTTGGTTATTGCTGCCCGTGATGCGAGGGAACGATTACTAGAATATCAAAGTAGTTTACCCCCTTTGACTGAACCGCTGCCGTTGCCAGAACCAAAGGGCAAGTTAACCGTTCAAAACGCTATCTTTCAGTTTCCGAACAGTGAAAAGCCGCTGATAAGAGATGTAAGCTTAACGATAAATCCGGGCGAGGTCATTGGAATAACAGGGCCTAATGCAGCGGGTAAAAGTACTTTGGGAAAATTGCTTTTAGGGCTTTATGAACCCACCCATGGTGATATTCGCCTCGATGGCGCGACTTACTCCCAATGGGACAGAAAAGTACTAGGGCCACATATAGGTTACTTACCGCAAAGTGTAGAGCTTTTTCCCGGAACAATTGCGGAGAACATCAGCCGCTTCACTGATGCAGATCCAAACGAAATCATGCAAGCAGCACAGCTTGCTGGTGTACATGAAATGATCCTTGGCTTGGATAATGGCTATAACTTCGCTGCTGATAACTTTGATGAAGCTTTGTCTGGTGGGCAAAGGCAGAGAATAGCGCTAGCGCGGGCAGCTTTTGGGTTGCCCAAGCTCATTCTACTTGATGAGCCGACGTCTTCTCTAGACGCAGAGGCAGAACGTACCGTCGCTGCCGCGATAAAAGCGCTGAAAGAAAATGGTGCCACAGTTCTAGTGATAGGGCATCGCCCAGCTCTCATGAACTTAACGGATAAGTTATTAGTCATGCAAAACGGTGCACTCGCTGCTTTTGGCCCCACCAATGAAATTATGGCTAAACTCGTCAGGCCTGCTGTTCAAAAAACAGGTACCTAAAAATGAATATAGCTAACGACGATTTACCTAAAATTAAGACATCACTGAAAGGGCCCATTGTGTCTGGCCTGACTATCTTACTGGTATTTCTTGTAGGAGCGACGGCTTGGGCGTCTTCAGCGAAACTGGCCAGTGCTATTATCGCAGTAGGTCAACTAAAAGTAGACTCCAACCGTAAACAAATTCAACACCTTGACGGAGGCATTGTTAATCAAATATTGGTTTCTGACGGACAGAGAGTGAAAAAGGGCGACACATTGGTAATTTTAGATCCCGTTCAAGCCAAGTCTTCATTAGGAATTGTCGCGGGGGCACTCTTCACAGCAGAGTTGAAACGTAGTCGTTTACAAGCGGAGAGAGACAATACTGACCAGCCCGATTTCACGCGGTTTTTGCATAGAGAGCATGAAGATAAAAATAGCCTGATTGACGCTCAGCAATCTCTATTTTCGATTCGGCGTTCTGTGCAGGTATCCCAGCAAGAAATTCTGCATCAACAAATTGAAAACCTCAAATCACAAATATCGGGCTTTGAAAGTCAACAAGCCTCTACTCAAACCCAAATAGAAATAAGTAAGGACGAACTGGTTAATCTTAAAAACCTTAAAGCTAGAGGGTTAGTAGGAAATGAGCGTCTGCTTGAGCTAGAAAGGAATTTGGCCCAACTTGAGGGAAGGGCTGGCGAACTTGTTTCATCCATTGCCAGTGCGAAAGCGAGTATTGATGAAAAGCGCTTAGAGCTTATCCGAGTGAAGCGCAGTTTCCATGAGCAGGTGTTAGCTGAACTGCAAGATGTTGAGTCAGAGATCATTGATTTACAAGAGCGTGCTAATGCTGCAACACACCACCTGCAACAAATGGTCGTTAAAGCCCCTGTTGATGGGTTAATTGTAGGTTTAAATGTGCATACCGAAGGAGGAGTAGTAGTCCCTGGGCAATTGCTCATGGAGATTGTTCCAGACAATGACGCGCTTATTGTTGAAGGACAAGTATTACCTACGGATGTTGATGACTTACTGGTGGGTCAAAGTGCACGAGTCAAACTCTCTGGGCTTCAGCAAAGGACAACACCTGAACTGATAGGAAAGCTGCAATATGTCTCAGCTGACAGCATGTTAGACGAGCGTTCGGGTATGACTTATTTCATTATTCGAGTAAGTATAGCAGCAGAAGAGCTTGCGAAGCTTCCTTCAGAAGGTCTTATTCCCGGGATGCCAGCAGAAGTGTTTGTACAAACCGGTGAGCGCACCGCTCTAGAATATTTACTTCAACCACTTTCCGACACTATTGATCGGGCATGGCGAGAAAAATAAGTCCCCACATAAACACATTTTTCTTAGCGCTTAACGTCACTTAATAGATCAAGCGATTTCAAACAGGTAAGCTGCTAACGCTTTCGTCGAGTCTTTGTGAGTTTCAATACAAAATAAGGTTATCTAGCGACTAAGTGAAATACCAAATTATCAGCGTCTACTTTGCCTTTCAAACCGCCTTCAAGCACCGAGCGCTCTAACCTTTGAATGTTGTAGTCCGCTGAATAAAGAGCGTCGACGGTTTTTTCGTTAACGCTAAATGGAGGGCCGGCCATTTCATTTTGGTCATACTCGAATGAAATGATTAGCTGGGGGGCGCATTGGGTAATAGCAATTAGGTGCGCTGCATATTGCTCGCGAAGGGGGCTAGGCAGCGCTACTAAAGCTGCTCTGTCGTAAACACCAGTAACGTCACCTATGTCGCTTGATGTGAGTTTAAAAATATCGCCCACGTGTATGGTTAAGCCGTCTTTAGTATAAACCTTACCTTTGGCAGTAGTGGTAACGGTAGGCTCTGCACCTAGCTCTTCAAACAGCTGTATAATAGCCACTTCGCTTAGCTCAGCACCAACCACTTCACAACCCTTGGAAAGTAACCAAGCAATGTCACGGGTCTTTCCACATAGTGGAACAAATATGCGTTTTAACGAAGAATTAGAACTATCGTCGCCAAGCAGAAAAGACGCATACTTTACGAGAAGCACATTGCCTTTAGGTTCATGAAATCCAATTTCGTTCTTTTGCCATTTACTGTGCCAAAAACTATGTTCCATATAAGCCTCAAGTAGGTAAGCGATATATCTCTAAAAAAACGGGCGTTTTTATGAAATGTATTAGAAACAAAAAGGTAGCGAGAAACGCTACCTTTTAAACAAAATTAGTTATCAAGCGGTGTATTGAAGTCTTCAGATAACTCGAAGTCACCTTCAACCGTTGTCACTTTGTTGTCTACAAAGTTAATCACCATTTGCTTTTGAAAATCTTCACCACGCTTTTTCATACCGCGCTTCATATCGTAAACGTAATACCAAGTGTCATCGTCGAATGAGTCTTGAACAACAGGGTTACCTAGTACATAAATAACTTGTTCTTTTGTCATTCCAACGCGCAGCTTTTCCACATCTCTTTGATCAAGGAAGTTTCCTTGAGGAACGTCGATTCGATAAATCCAGTTCGAACAAGCGGTTGATGTAAGTGTGATACCAAGAATTACTAATAGGTGTTGCAACTTCATGCGTTAATTTGTCCAGTATTGCCTTTGTTAGTGTCAATGAACTTCGCTAAAGCGAATTTCGAGACTGTTTTATTGCAAGCGCGAAGGCATGCTACATTGACAACTATGACCAATCAACTGCATTTTAGTTCGATGCTGCGCTTTTAAGCAGTTCTTTTGCATTCGCTAGCGCCGATTTGGTTACTTTATCACCGGCTAACAGTCTTGCAAGCTCATCAATTCTGTCTTGCTTAGTCAGCGCCAACATCTGGGTTTCAGTACTTTCCCCGTCGGTAAGCTTGGTAACAAACAGTTGATTATGTGCCTGCGCCGCTACTTGGGGTAGGTGAGTTACACACATTACTTGCGATTGCTTACCTAATTTGCGTAAAAGCCCACCGACGATTGATGCTGTTGGGCCGCTAATACCCGTATCGACTTCATCGAATATCATGGTAGGTGTTGCGTGATGTCCGCTCGCGATAACCTGAATAGCCAGTCCTATACGAGAAAGTTCACCACCTGATACGACTTTTTCTAACTTGTCTGCATCTTGACCGGGGTTAGTAGACACTTTAAATTCTACGATATCTAGACCTGTGCTCACCGGCTTCTTAAGTTCGTCGTATTGAATCTGAATATCCACTTTTGCGTGGGGCATATTCATTTGGCGAATTTGCACTTCAATATCTTCGCTTAGCTTGCCTGCAGCACGTTGCCTGCTGTCAGAAAGCGCTTTGGTCGCGGTTAAATACGTTGCTCGTGCTTCTTCTACTTCGCCTTCAAGCGTACCTAACAGTGTTTCCTGTTCCGATAAAGCATTGAACTCGGCGGCAAGCTCTTGGTGATGCTGATAAAGTCCTTCTGGCATCACGGTATGTTTACGGGCAAGTTCCATCGCCTTCGCATAGCGCGCCTCAACTTGCTGTAAGCGAAGTGGATCGATCTCTAAGTGATCGCAGTAGCTACGTAGCTCTCCTGCTGCTTCTTCTACTTGAATTGCTGCATCATTAAGCATTGCAATGATTGGCGTTAAACTAGCGTCGTGCGCCTCTAATTCGCCTAAACGTTCAATACTGCTCTGTATAACTGACAGTGCGTTGCCTTCATCGCTTTCATATAAATTGTATACGCTGGTCTGTGCTTGCTCTAAAAGACTTTGCCCGTTACTCAGGCGCTTGTGTTCTATTTCTAACTCTTCAAATTCACCTTCTTCAATGGCGAATTCATCAAGTTCTTGAACCTGATAAGTTAACAGCTGAATTCTGTCTTCGCGCTGCTGAGCTTGTTCTTGAAGCGCCTTTAACGTGCGCTGCTTATCACGCCAAAGAGAGTAGGTTTCTCTAACTTGCACTAATAAGTCGTCGTGCTGAGCGTAACCATCAACTAATTCCCTTTGATGGTCTTCTTTCAGCAACTGTAGGTGAGTATTTTGACCATGAATGGCCAACAAAAATTGGCCTAAGCCTTTTAACTGCTGAAGTGAGGCGGGAATACCGTTGATAAACGCTTTTGAACGGCCTTCCTTTGAAATAACTCTGCGAATAAAGCAGCTATTCTCATCTTCATCTGAGGTGAGCTCATGTTCATCGAGGAAGGCTTTAGCTAATACATTGCCGGTTAAAGAAAAGTGAGCAATGATCTCTGCTTTTGCACTACCTTTTCGCACCGCATTTGCGTCGGCACGCTCGCCTAAGCACAAGCTTAAAGCATCAATAGCAATTGATTTACCTGCACCGGTTTCACCGGTTATAGCAGTCAACCCGTTTTCCAGTTGAACTGATAATTGTTTTACAACAGCAAAATTAGAAATAGACAGATGCGCTAACATAACCACACTCGAATAAGTTGAACATGATGATATATACAGTAACTGATAATATATACAGTATTTTTGCTGTGTAAAGTTAAGTCGCAAAATATTTATTTAAAAACAACCGGTGTCGATAGTAATGTTTTTAAAATCAGATTCATAGGTTGGAAATTTCAAAGATGGGTTATGAATAACCTCTAATTCGGGTTCGCCGCGAAGGGATAACTTAAAAAGGAGAGCCGAAGCTCTCCTTAACATTATAACTTTAATCTATTGCAGATAGTTCGGATTACAATCTGCAAACACAGTGGTCGTATTCTATTGCTGTAGCTCACCGCTGCCAGACTCAATGTGCGCGCGCACAAACCACTGGAACTGTTCTAAATCTGCAAGTTGGCCGGTGATCATATCTTCCGATACTGGGTCAATTTCACCTAGAAGCTCTAACGCTTTTCTATGGTCACCATTTACACCGTCATATACGGCATCTAGCGCCTTAAGGTGGTCAAGTACTAAACCTTTACCCAATTCATAATCGTTCCAGCTGCGACCTTCAACAATGGCTTTTGGTGTACCTTTCGGTACGCCACCTAATGTAGCAATTCGCTCTGCAATTGTGTCGGTCATTTCGCGTACCGCATCTACCTGCGGATCCAACATTTCATGCACACCGATAAAATTTGGTCCTACTACATTCCAATGAATGTGCTTCAACGTTAACTGTAAATCTAATAGTGCAACCAATCGCTGATCCAATACCTTGATTGTTTTGGCAGCAGCATCGTTATCCATTCCAGGGGCTGTAAATTTGATATTGGTGTTACTCATGATATCTCCTATTGAATGCAAATAAGTCAGCGGGATGCGAAACATCATTTAGGCCAAATAACAAAGACCTTGTGCTGACGGCTTGTTGTAATAGGTGCAACAGGTATGCCGAAAACTTATATTTCTATAAGTCTTGGTTTTCGTTAAGGAAATTAGAGAAGATTAAAATATCTTTATTTTTCAAGCCTGTAGCAATCAAGAAAATGCTACAGGCTTATGTAATAAATGCACATGGAATCAACTAAATGGAGCAGGGAGGTTAGTAAAGCTTACTACCCCAACCTAATTTTTTACGAAGTACATTGAAGTAGCTGTAGCCCTTAGGATGAACAAGATGGAGTTTGTCTACGCTTTTATTTATTCGAATTTCATCGCCAGGTAGCACCGGCAGGACAATATGGCTATCGCAACTCACTTGTAGCGAGTCACTGTTAACCTTTGATACTTTCATCGATACCTGACTGTCAGCATCAACAACGATTGGCCGGCTGCTCAGTGTGTGAGGAAACATGGGTACTAAAGTTAGCGCATCTAGCTTAGGCATTATAATAGGGCCGCCCGCTGATAAAGAGTAAGCCGTTGAACCTGTAGGAGTGGCTACTATTAATCCGTCGCTGCGCTGACTGAATACAAATTGCTCATCGATGTAAATTTCAAATTCCATCATATGGGCAACTTTTCCGTGGTGAAGCACCACTTCGTTTACAGCAGAGTTGTTACTTTTAAGCTTTTCGTGTCGATAAACTTCTACTTCAAGTAAGAAGCGCTCTTCTACTACGCATTCACCGTTAAAGATAAGGTCAAGTTGTTGAACAATATCATCGGGGTGGATATCAGTTAAAAAGCCGAGATTTCCGCGGTTTACACCGACAACGTGAATGTCAAAGCGAGCGAGCACACGTGCTGCACCAAGCATGCTGCCGTCACCGCCAACCACAACGGCAAGGTCAGCCTCTTTGCCAATAGTGACAAGGTTACAGCTTTTGAAGTTTTCAGTTTCAAGCTCTTCAGCAATACTTTCCTCAACCAATAATTTACAGCCTTTTGCCAATAAATATTCGGCAAGAATGTTCAGGCTGTCGTGGGTTGCAGCGTGCTGAGGTTTTCCAATTAAAGCAACGGTTTGATAGGGCATGGAATGCTAATGTCCTTTCATTTCCAATGGTTGGACATTAGCACAGGTTTTTTGCAAAAGAAAAGCGTAAAACGGCACACAGCGCAAGGTTTAGCGATCTTCTAACCGATTATAGTCGAGAAGACCGCCTTCAATAGGATAGCGCTCGCTAGACCATTGCATTAATTTATCACTAAACGCCCAAAAGTTAGGGTTGGTCCGGCGCATGCCAACATCGTCGAGCAGGGCTTTGTAATCGGCTTCGCTTTTAATGGATTTAAGCTTCTCAATCGAAGACGTTATTTCTGAGGCATTGATATACCAGAATGCGTCAGGGTAACTGCCCAACAAACCATGAACTAGCGTGATTGAATCTTTAGAAGGCTCCCGGTTTTCCTCTTCTTCAAATAGGCTATTTACATTGTAATGCGCGCTATTTCTAAGGGCAGTGAATACATCAATGTTGTCTGAGTTTTTGTCGTCTTGGATCACAATCATGGTAGTTTCAGGCATCAAGGTCGCTTGTTGAGCTGGTAGTGAATCCAAGTGCTTTAGTACTTCGAACTGTTCTGGTGATAGCAGACGTTTATTGTAGTTCGAGGCGTACGGTTGAACCTTGGCCAAGTATTGTGACAACAATTGATAGAGTTCTTGTTGAGGATTATCTGTTTCGAACGCTATGCCAGAAGGCTGTTCGAAACTGTTGATATCACCTTCCAAATAATCGGTTAGTTCAGGGCTGGCGTTTTGATACCAGGCGTTAAGAAGCTCATGGCGAGAGGCTGGGGGAAGTAGA
This sequence comes from Alteromonas sp. 5NW40-0090, assembly GCF_057552975.1. Taxonomy (NCBI): domain Bacteria; kingdom Pseudomonadati; phylum Pseudomonadota; class Gammaproteobacteria; order Alteromonadales; family Alteromonadaceae; genus Alteromonas; species Alteromonas sp. 5NW40-0090. The sequence continues at coordinate 51,578 of NZ_BAAJLT010000018.1, read as the reverse complement.
TTGAGGAAGTTCGACTCACCTTCCATACGTAAGAAGTCCATATACAAACGAGTCATCAGTTGATGCCCATAGTTACCATAGACGTCGAAACCAGCCACAAGTAAGTAGTGAATTCGCTCCAACAAGGCATAGTCAATAATCCATGCAGTTTTGGTCGGCTTACCAATCATTCCTTTTGCTACAGTGGCGTTATCGAAATGACGAAATACCGTCAAGCTGGCATTGGTATTATCGCCGTCGCCATCCCAAATGCTCGACAAATTCAGGTGAGCCCCGTCTTCAAACTCATTATTTAGAAAGGTGGTTCTGGCACGCATATATTCGCCCTGGCGCTTTGCGTATTTAACCCAATTTACTGCAAGGGCTGAGCTATCTTTTTCAGCGGGAAGGTGAAGGTTTTCTTTTTGAGAAGCGTAAAAAGCATTCACTTTTTCAGAGGCTGCAATGTCTGGGTCGACAAAGAACACCCAGAATCGATCGTTAATGACGTTAAGCGCGACTTGGCCTCTGCACACGGGACCTTTGATATAACCCATAATGGTGTTTTGAGCGCGTTCAAGCATAAATCGATAACGGCTTTCTACTGGCAATAAAGTAAAAGCAGTTAGTGGATTGGCTGCCACTTCAGGTTTGTATGAAGGCAATGCTTCTACAGAAAACTCTGCATCGATAAACCACGATTGCCACTTATCCATTAGTGCTTCGTTAATAGCGTACGCTTGATGTGTTTTACTCACAATAGTCGAATGCACTGGCTGAAGGCGATAATAAACGCGCTCGACCTCTGGATCGTCGAAGGGTCTGCGAGTGGCTATGATATCTAACGTTTGTCCTGGTGGTGTACGCGAGCGTACTAGGTCAAAAAACTGAGGGGGTTTTCCTTGTTCTGAAATGTCTTCGAAGTAGAGGTGAGACGTAAACAAGTGTTCGTAAATATAACGTGCGGAAAGCTGCATCTTGTTGCTATCGCCATTTAGCCACGCTTCTAAGTCAGATACTTTTTCATTCAGTTCTTGAGAGAGCGCTTTGGGCGACGGTAACGGCGCACCATGGTTTAACCATTGAATGAGTGTAGTGTGCTCAGCGTCAGATAGGGCTGGCAGGGCGTAGGGCATGCCTCCTAGAGGCTCACCAGCTATATATTCCCCCATTTCATCTATGGTTGGACACTGGTTTTGTCGGTTCAAGCTTACATCGAAACCGTCACCCAAATGAGCGGTGTTGGGCAAAGGGTGCTGTTTTTTTAGCAAAAGCATTTGCGCTAGCACCGAAGATTGGGTCGGCGAAGTGTTAGGTTTTTCTTTCGATTCTAGCACGTCGAAAAAGCCACGCTCTCGCCATGCGTCTACGTTGTGGGCGTCGAGAAACATTCTATTGGGTTGGGCAGCGGTGAGTCGTGTGCCTTCATAGACTTTTTCTTTGTTAGCACCTCTGGCTATACCTTCAGGAGATGACATCTTTAGTTGGCATGGCGCATCGTAACAGGCGTGGCAGACAACACAGCGCTGCGTTAATACTGGGTTTACTTGAGTATCAAAGAAATTGTCGGGCAAATTCTCCATGGCGGGCATGACGTTGTTTGATGAAAGTAAAGGAGCGTCAGTTTTCGGCCATTGCCATATCACTATAGCGATAATTGCTATAAGCAACGAAATCATACCGAGTTTCTTCATAATCGTATTCCACAGAAAAGTTCCAATCAGTCTATCACTCATTTCACGTACGGTGATGTTAATAATTAACCATTAACCATTAACGCTTGGCAATGGAAACAACCACACACTTGTATGCATTTGGAGAAAAGCTGAAGAGAAAGTGGGGCGATAACATTATTTTTACATTGTCATTGCTTTGGGCGTTGTACTAGGTATGCTGATGAAAAGAATTCGCAGCGAGGGAAACATGTCTCATCAAATTATTCTGCCAAGAGTGATGCACATAGGGAAAGGGGCGAGTCAGCGGGTTGCTGAAACGTTAAAAGGACTCAACTGCCATAAACCTTTATTGGTTACCGATAAGGTTATGGTTGAGTTGGGATATAGTGCTGCCATAGTGAAAGTGCTAGAAGAGGCGGGAATACACGCCGATGTATTTTCAGATACGGTGCCAGAGCCCACGGTGAGATCTATTTATTGCGGTGTGGATGCGTTCAAAACCCACGCTTATGACAGCATCATTGCTTTAGGTGGTGGAAGCCCCATCGATAGCGCAAAAGCCATCGCTATTTTGGGTAAGTACGGCGGCGAAATGCGAGACTACAAATTCCCGCGGGTTGTAGATGAAGCGGGGCTGCCGATCATTGCTATTCCCACAACAGCGGGAACGGGCTCAGAAGCAACGCGATTTACCATTATCACCGACGAAGAGACCACAGAAAAAATGTTGTGTGTTGGTTTAGGGTTTATGCCAACGGCAGCCTTGGTCGATTATTCATTAACGCAAAGTTTGCCTGCCCGCGTGACAGCCGATACAGGCATTGATGCGCTTACTCACGCTATTGAAGCGTTTGTTAGCCGCAAAGCCAATCTTTACAGTGATGCACAGGCGTTGTCAGCCATGGCGTTAATTGCGCCTAATCTACGCACTGTATTTGCCGACCCAACAAATGAAACGGCGAGAGAATCAATGATGCTGGGCTCAACGCTCGCGGGCATTGCTTTTTCAAACGCTTCAGTGGCCCTTGTTCACGGAATGAGCCGCCCTATCGGTGCAGCGTTCCATGTGCCTCACGGACTGTCGAATGCCATGTTGCTGCCCGCGGTTACCGCCTTTTCTATTCCAAGTGCCTCTGTGCGTTATGCACAATGCGCTCGCGCTATGGGTGTTGCTATCCAAAGTGACTCAGATGAGGTGGCGAATCAAAAACTTATCAACGAACTAAAAGCGCTTAATGCAGATTTACAGGTACCTACGCCTGCCGACTTCGGTATTGATAAAGAGGCATTTTTTGCAGCGACGTCAACAATGGCAGAACAAGCTTTGGCATCAGGTTCTCCCGGCAACAATCCACGCGTCCCCACCATTGAAGAAATGGTTGCCATCTACGTATCTCTTTGGGAATAACGCTTTTGCGAAAACATTAGACGAAAAAAGACTGCTTATTGCAGTCTTTTTTATGTGAAAAGAAATATTCTTTAAAAAACTAAGCGTTGAATCGCTTACGGGTTATCTAGCCGTCCAGCCGCCATCAAGCACCATGGTTTGCCCAGTTATATTGCGGGCACTGGGTGACATTAAGAAGCTTGCGGTATCGGCAAGCTCTTCAACGCTAACAAATTGCTTTTTAGGCATGGGCTCTAGCATTATTTTTGTTATTACCTCTTCCTCGGTAAGGTTATTTTCTTTTGCCTGGGCTGCAATTTGTTTTTCCACCAATGGTGTTTTCACATAGGCAGGGCAAAGGGTATTGATAGTTACATCGCAATCCCCCGTTTCAAGTGCGATAGTTTTGGCGAACCCTAACAGCCCATGCTTCGCCGCTACATAAGCAGACTTATAGGGCGAAGCTACCAACGAGTGAATAGAGCCTACATTGATAATGCGCCCATAATTTTGCTTGCGCATGGCTGGCAAAAAAGCTTGGGTTAACAGAGCAGGGCCAACAAGCATGATATTTATAAGCTGCTGCCATTTATCTGTAGGAAAGTCCTCTATGCGTGAAACGTGCTGAATACCGGCATTGTTTATAAGTACATCAACGGTATGCTTCCCTAGTACCTCAGGGAGTGCTGCGACTTGCTCTGCATCGCACACGTCTACCGCTACTGCGCTGGCCGAACCGTCTAAATGCGCAAGCCTGGTCACAGCCTCTTTTGCTGCCTGTTCGTTTATGTCGGCGATGATCACATGGTGCCCTTGTTTCATCATTGACTCAGCAATGCCAAAGCCAATGCCGCTTGCTCCACCCGTGATAAATATTGTGCGCTTAGTCATTGTTACTTCCGTTGGATTTATTTAGTGAAGGTGCACTATTTAATGAAAACAGCAGTTGTTTTACTGCGTTTATTTGTGCGCCGTTCCTGTTGGCGTAATCGCCAGAGGCATAGCCCCACCAATCCCAACAGCCTTGCGGATTTAACGGCATGAATAATGACTTTTTAGTTTGCGGATAAAGCACAACGATATTGTTGTCATCAGCCCATTCATTCAGACCTGTTTGGGTAGTGTAGGCACCGCCAACGGCATCGGCATACTGGTTACAGCCGTGGAAACTAATATGGGCTCTGCACGGCTCGCCTTGTGCACAGCTTTCAGGCACATACACAAAACCTTCGCTTGCTAATGTTTTGGCATCGCCCCCCGCTATTTTTTGCTGATCAATTGAATGAATTCGCCCTGACAGTGACTCGTCGGGTGTCGAGACATCTTCAACAAGGTGAGAGAGCATGACACCTGCTGCATCGTAATCACAGTTTCCAATGAAGGGGCTCTCTGATTTCATGCAGTTAACCCCATTGTTTTTGGTGGGGAAGAGGTGTGCCATCGGTTTGTCATTGATATAGGCAATATTTTGTGTGTCTGTCCACAATTTGTACTGTTCAAATAATAAATCGCTCACTGGTGCAATCACTCTGGTGTCTTGCGTACCGTGAAAAAGCCAGACTTTTGCGTCTTTCATATTGGAAAGCGACGCAATTTTTCCTTCAGTTTCATACTGTTTGGCTTTTTCATTCAGCGCTTCAAGGTTAATCTCTCCCTCTACCTTATTCACGCACTGCGCAAGGGCAGTGGTTATATCACCTTGTGCACAGAAATACGGGCCGCCAGCGATGACCCCAACGCCTTTTACCCAGTCACTGTGTGCTAACTGAAATTGTGTTGCCATGTAACCGCCTGAGGATAAACCAGATACGGTAACGTTCTTTAAATCAAGGGTGAGTGAAGGAAGCGCGTCTTGCGCCGATGACTCGTTACCGAATACCGGTACACTAAGGGAAAGTGCGCTTAATACAGACAGACAAAGCGCGTGGCGTAAAAAGGGTGTAGATTTCATCATTGCATTGCAGCCTTATCATTTTCTAAAAATTGGCGAATAGCCTGAGCCTGAGCGGATACATTGGTCACGCCTTCTAAATGACCTAATTTGCCATTTAGCGTAACCAATGTGCTGTCGTTATTCATTGAAGTTAAACCTTGATGTGCACTTTGCGATAAGTAGGGCATAAGTAGCAAATCAGTTTGGGCTGGAATAAACAGCGTTTTCGCCTTTATCGACGTCAGCCCTTGCTCGAGATTACCTTGATGCCCAGCAACAAAAAGCTGGCAAGCTCGAACCAAATACAAAAGGTGGTTGGCGTCCATAGATTGTGCCCGGGTCTTTGCACGCTCACGTAGCCAGTTCACAATACTGTGAGATTGACGTATGTCATTAAGCGGCGCCGACTCTACATTTTTATACCCTAACGTGTTGCCGGTTTGGTTGAAAAACGAAGGGGTAAGGGCATTTTGCGTAATTAACATGAGCGAGGCTGCTAGGCCATCAAACGGCGCTTGCTCTTTAGTGTAAGCGCCGTTGTTCCAGTTCTTGTCCAGGATAATTGGCGAAGCCCAGTGTTCCAGTGCCGCGGTAGTCCACGCATCGCTTTGACCTGCGCCGATAACTGAAATCATACGTTCAACCCAGTCTGGGTAAGCGCTCGCCCAATCGATAGCCTGCATAGAGCCCATAGAGGGCCCAATAACCGCATACAGTTTGCTAATATCTAAACTTTCAAGAAGTGCTTTTTGAACATTTACAAAGTCACGTATTGTCACGACGGGAAAGTCTAAGCCATAGGGTTTACCTGTATCTGGATTTATTGACGCAGGACCGGTTGTAATAACGTGAGGGTCGTAAGCATTTAAATTGGCCAGCGTATCAACGCTTATTACATAAAAGCGGTTTGTATCAATCGCCTTGCCGGGGCCGATAATACTATCCCAGTAGCCTGGCGCTGGATCGTTTTCATCGTACTTTCCAGCTGCGTGGGAAGATCCAGAAAAATAGTGGGTAATCAGTATAACGTTACTCTTAGCATCATTTAGTGTTCCATACGCCTCCCAGCCAACTTTTACGTTTTTAATTTGTTTACCACCAAAGGTTGTGAAATGAGGCATTTCAAAAACGCGTTTTTCTACCATCAGCGAAGCATTGGAATGCGAAGCGCTCGGCGAGGAGGAAGCTGCCTCAGATGAAGGTGCTTTTGAAGAACTGAGCAATGGCGATGTATCGTTGGGTTCGCCAGCAATGCCCTGACAATGTACCGTCAACATTAGCGTGGCAAATAATCCTACCAATGAGCGTTGCTTTTTAACTAAAAACATCTCAACCAAATTTGCTAATGCTAACTGTTTCTGCACTCGTTGTGAGCTGAGCTGTTTAAATAGCTTATTGATGCCTTTGCTCTTATTCCACACTAACGTGGAAACAAGCGTCTTTTTCCAATTCATACTTTCTTATCCTTTTCTCAGACCGCATTTTCAGATGGCAATGCTTTGCTAGAGTGACTTATATATCGTGCGGCCTTAGGCCATATCGTTGGCTTTGACTAATGCTACATAATGCTAAACAGGCCAATGGCCATGGCAAGGCCAATAACTGGCACCACAACAGTTAGCGCACCAACCGCCCAGTAGGCAGCCTGATGGGTTTCGTTGCAAATGGCGCGTATGGTAGTAACCACATAGCCATTGTGAGGTAACGAATCTAATGCGCCTGATGATATAGACACAATTCTATGTAGCTGTTCTGGCTCTACGCCTTGGTCAAGGTAATGCGGAGCCACTAAAGGTAAGGCAATGGCTTGTCCGCCAGATGCACTTCCTGTTAATCCTGCAATCACGCTTACGGCAATGGCGGCACCAATAAGCTCGTTACCAGGAATTTGGGTCATAAGCGCTACTGTTGTTTGAAACGCTTCGGTGTTTTTTGCTATCGAGCCAAAACCTACAACAGCAGCGGTGTTACCTATGGCGATCAATGCGCCGGTGGTACCCGCATTTATGGCAACCGGTAAACTGTGAAAATGTTTGTAGTTAATAGCCAGCAAACACAGTACGCCGCCGCCTAACGCCAGAATAAGCGCAAGCTGAGCGAGTTCTTCATGGAATAGAAACGAAATGACTAACACCACGACCAACGGCACAATTCCGGTAAGCGGGTGGGGTAGCGCTCTGTCTCGCACTTCAGGGTCGCTTGCTCTGGCTTCAAACACCTCGCCGTTATTAACGGCTTTTCTGATCATCTTAGCAAGCCACCAGTAACCGAAGCATGCCATGAATATGGCGACGACAAGGCTAACTTCCCACGCGGCAAAAGGGGAGGTGCCCAAATACTTTATAGGGATCCAGTTTTGGATTTCTGGTGAACCTGCCGAGGTCATAGTAAATGTTACCGACCCAAATGCCATGGCAGCAGGTATGAAGCGACGGGGTAAATTGGCATCTTTAAACAAACTTACCGCCATTGGGTAAACAGAAAACGCTACCACAAACACGCTAACACCACCGTAGGTCAAAATAGCGCAAGCTAGCACAACGGCTAGTACGGCACGCTTGTAACCAATTTTGGTGATGATCCAGCGAGAAACAGCATCTGCTGCTCCTGTGTCTTCCATGAATTTACCGAATAACGCACCAAGTAAAAACATGAAAAACCAAGAGGCGATAAAGCCAGAGAAACCACTCATATAGGTTTGAACGAAATTCACGTCGCCGGTGAAGACGCCGATATTATTGGTAATGGCAACTACAAGCGCACACAAAGGTGCAGCAATAAAGAGGTTCATGCCGCGTATTGTCAAAACAATAAGCAACAACAGACCGCCTACTAAGCCAATCATACTTAACATAGTTATTATTCCTTAAAAAATCTGTGACCGCAGATGATCCGAAACAGTTAAGTCGATTAAAAATTTGCTTACACTCAAATCCACAAAGTGTATACAAATCAAGTAAAAAGCGTTCATAACAGACATAAAGTTTGACGTTACTTTTATCAAAATCCCATAGTACGATGGTACTACATACTATTAACAATTAATTAACTAAAGTGGTTTTGACCGTAGGCAATACATCCGGCAGTGACCAGAACTTAGAACAACAAGGACTCACTATGTCTCAATCAATACACACAAATGGCTTGGTTTCACCCTACCAATCACATTCAACCTCTGCTAGCTCAGCAGAACGCAAAAGCGCTTCAGTTAAGCTCCCCATTCGCAGCCTTTGTGCCCTAGCGGTGGCTAGCGTTTTAAGCACCGCGCCAGTATTTGCTCAGGATAGTCAAGCTGATGCCGATGCCGAAGCGCAAAAAGGAAAATTAGAACGCATTGAGGTGACAGCGCGAAAAACTGTAGAGTCGCTACAGGAAACGCCGGTAGCTATCACGTCTATTGGTGCGGTTGAACTTGGCGAAAAAGGGATTAGCGTGCTGACTGAAGTGCAGCAGTTTTCGCCCAACACTACGCTACAAACCAGTCGCGGTACCAATTCCACCTTGACAGCATTTATTCGCGGACTGGGTCAGCAAGACCCGCTTTGGGGCTATGAACCAGGCGTGGGTATTTATGTTGATGATGTGTATATTGCTCGCCCACAAGGGGCCGTACTTGATTTGTTAGACGTACAGCGTATTGAGGTGTTACGTGGCCCCCAGGGGACGCTTTACGGAAAGAATACCATTGGTGGCGCGGTTAAATACGTTACGAAAGAAATGACCGGCGATACGCAGATGAACGTTGAAGCTACGGTAGGTAGCTATAGTCAGCGGGATATCAAAGTGACCGGTCAAATTCCATTAATTGAAGATACGGTGTACCTTGGCGTGGGTTATGCCAATCTAAACCGCGACGGTTTCGGCGAATACTTAGTAAGCGCGCTGCCTAATCAGGACAAAGAAAACTATAACAAAGATCTTTGGGCAGCCCGTGTGACACTTGAAGTTCATCCAAGCGAAGATTTATTTTTCCGCATTGGCTGGGATAAAACCGAAGATACATCAAACGCGAAAGGCGGCTATCGTTTAATTCCCAGTATTTTGACAGATGCGCCTGTACCTGATTCGGTTTTCGATTCCTATACTAGCCTTCCGACGTGGAATAAAGTCGAGCTAGAAGGGTATAACTGGCTGGCGCGATACCAAGTGAATGATGATTTAGAGTTTAAATATATTGGTTCGCACAGAGAAAGCTATTCACCTACCAACATCGACTTCGACAATACACCCTTGCCTATTTTCGATGTACCGGCAGAGTATGACGACAGTAATGATACTCATGAGATTCAAGCGAATTATACCGGGAACGCGTTTAGTTTAGTGTCAGGGCTCTATTTTTACGATGGTGAGAGTTGCGGTAATTTTGATGCCATTTTAGGTGTGTTAGGTCAATCGCTTGGTGCCTCAGGGTTGACGCGGGAAGTGACGGGTTGTAATAACTCAGAAAGCTGGGCTGCCTATGCGCAGATGAACTATGATGTAACCGATAAGCTATCGCTTTCGCTTGGTGCCCGATACACCGATGAAGAGAAGACCGCGTTTGTAAATAACGGTCTGGTATTCGCCAATGTTTATCCTTATACCGACTGGATTGATGGGTACGTGCGTCCCGACGGACAATTAGTGCCTCAAGTACTTGGGACAGACACCGATGGCGATGAAGTGTTAGATGCGCCAGCGGTAGAGAGTTGGTCGCGCTTTACCCCTCGAGTAGGCGTGGAGTATCAAATGGACCGCGATACCATGTTCTTCGCGAGCTATTCACAAGGCTTCAAATCGGGCACGTTTAACCCTCGTGCTCAGACTAACGAGCCTGGTGTTGAACCTGAAGTCGTTGACAGCTTCGAAGTGGGTGTGAAGAGCGACCTAACCGACGCACTTCGTATGAATATCACATTGTTCTCTTACGACCATAAAGATCGTCAATATATTGGTGTAGAAGGGGATTTGTCTGATCCAACAGCCCTCGACCAGCGACTGCGCAATGCTGCCGAAACGGCTGCAAAAGGCGCCGAGTTGGAGATGACGTGGGTAGCTACGGATAACCTTCAGTTTGACGTTGCTTACGGTTATATTGACTTTGAGATTAAGAAAAACAATGCAATCCCTCCGTTGATTGGTCTGGCAAGTACGCCAGAGAATACCTTTAATCTTAATGCCAACTACCTACTAGAAACGAGTTTTGGTGATATTACTTTCAACGCCAACTACTACTATCGCGATGATTATCTTATCTTTGAAACTAGCGATCTTATTCAACAAGATGCCTATGGTATGGTGAACTTGAGCGCGCGCTGGGAAAGCGTTGAAGGCGACTGGTATGCTGGACTACACGTCAAAAACCTGACCGATGAGGAGTATCTGGTTGGTGGTTACGACTTTGTCACGCAAGACGATGAAGGTAACTTTGGTCCGGGCCTTGGTGGCGATACCACACTTATCGGTTATTACGGTGACCCACGTACAGTTCACCTTACGGTAGGTTATCGTTTTTAGTGACCAATGCCCGTGACACTCAAGCGGTGTTGCGGGCGCGATTTCACGCTGCCTATTCTCAACCAACATGATACTATGCTAGTTAACAAGAAAATAACAACTTAGTAGTGCTATGCCTGTAACAATCTTGATTGCCGACGACCATCCTCTTTTTCGTGCTGCCATGTGTCATGCGCTTGGAGGAATCGAAGGTGTCGCGTTGGTTGAGGCATCAACGTTTCCTGAAACACTCACCATGTTGAGCTCAACGCCAGATCTTGAGGTGGTTTTCTTAGATTTAACTATGCCTGGTAACGAAGGGTTGACGGGGGTTTCACACTTACTTTCATTATTTCCTGATGTACTGGTGGTTGTAGTAACGGCACTGGAAAATCCAGCGATAGCAAAGCGTGCACTAGCGTTAGGCGCTAGCGGCTTTGTGCCGAAGTCAGCATCGGTTGATTGTATTGTAGAGGCAGTTGAGACCGTGTTAGATGGCGAAATCTGGGTGCCTCAGAGTGTCGCTATGAATGCACAGACAAGCGATAATGCAGATGACTTCTTATCAAAGCTTAAACTGTTGACTCCACACCAACTTAAGGTTTTGCACATGGTGGCAGACGGTCTGCTTAATAAACAAATAGCCTATGAGCTAGATATTTCAGAGTCGACAGTAAAACAGCATGTTTCTGCAGTGCTCAAAAAACTTGGGGTCATCAATCGAACAAAGGCAGGCATTGCATTTAAAAATGCTATGCATGTTAACGAGAACTAATCCGACACCCGCGGATTAACGTAAACATGGCTAATGAAACAAAGCTTAAAGTGCTGTTGTCGCTGTGTTATCCAAACTCTTCAAAAACATGCTGTCTCGAAAAGAGAGTACGTCGCTTTCTACAGTTCAGGACAATCAGGTTGTGTCGGTGTGGCATGACACAGGTCAAGTCTATTATTTAGAAAACACGCTAAAACTTACGTACCAGTCTAAAAGTGGGCCTATCACTATCGAGAAATTATCGTTACATGCGGTAGCTGACGTGCTTGCGCAGTTGCAAGCGCTAGATGCGTCTTCTCCTTTATCACGGCAGGAGGTAGCTAACCAGACAGACGCATTCAACATCAGTGTATGCGGAGTTACTTGGCAGAAAAGTAGTGATGGCACCAGTACGCGAATAAAGGCTTTACCAGAGGCTGCACTGTTACGCAGTCCAACAGCCTGTTTCAGTAAGTCTCAAGCGGTGTTTAAACACGCGTTTTTGCTCGAGCACGATGATTTGCTAACCCCAACAACGTCATCTGGGCGCGCAGGTGTTTACACCTATAACCGAATTTCTATTGCCGAGTTCACTCAACAGCTAGCTACTGCGAATGCCCGATTAGCAAGTAAGGATAGACGTAAAATCACCGTGGGTTTCGACAATTTCAACGCAGCGTTTACTGAACACGAACAACAAGGAATAGAGGCTATCATAGGCACGCCGCTTGAGAACGAAAGCTTGGAGAACAAGTAGCTTTGAGCGTTTAAACAAACATTAGCGTCCACCTTTTTTAAGCATGCGTTTTAGCGCTAACTGCTTTACTGGCTTCGGTAAATACATGAAGTCTCTTGCGGCTGCTTCTTCTCTAATAGTGTCGCTTCGGTTAGCGGTTATCAGTATTTTTTGAGCAAAACGCGCTCCCTGTACTTCTAGCCACTCTGCAGTATCAAAACCGGTATCTTTGTTTTGAAGATGGTAGTCAGCAATCAGTATGTTGAAAGCTTTTCTATTTAATAGCGCGGTTTCGTCTTTGCCTTTTATACACGTTACCTGCGCGCCCCAATCTGTAAGCAATGCTTTCATTGCGCTGGCCACTTGTTCGTCATTTTCAATTAGCAGTATATGTTTACTGAAAAGAAAGGGCGTGATAGTTTCGCGGCCTTTGATCTCGGCTGACTGTTCACTCGTGTTTAGCGTTTTGTCATCAATGCATGTTGCCAGCACGTCAGGTCGGTCACACTGTTCTACTTCTACGTAAAAAGCGCTACCTTTATTTGGTGTCGATTTGAGCGACAAAGAATGGTCTAGTAAGTGGCATATCTTATCCACAATGGTAAGCCCTAACCCAAGGCCCTCGTTATCCTGACTTACATTCAGCTGATGGAATTCGGCAAAAATGTTTTCTTGTTGATGCACAGCGATCCCCATTCCCGTGTCGTATACACAAACTGAAATAGAAGGGGGCTTATTATTGATATTGTTCAAAGAAGGTACTGCGTTAATGTGACGTCGCACCCCAATCAATACTCTGCCCGACTCCGTGTATCGCACGGCGTTAGAGATGAGGTTTTGCAACACTCGTCGTAATAAGTGTTTGTCTGAATATACATAAACTGAGCTGCGTACATAAATTAGTTTTATGCCTTTTTGATGAGCAATAACGCTAAATTCTTGAGTGAGTGACGATAGAATATCGTTCAAGCAAAAAACAGTTTTTTGTGGGGTAAAATGGCCTGAGTCTAAACGTGTCATATCCAAAAGTGTCGAGAGTAAGTTCTGGGCGCTCTGTAATGAGCTAACTACTCCTTCTGAAAGACTTGCTAGTGGCGAGTGCTCCGTTTTACGTTTCAGCATTTCTGCAAACAAAGTCGCGGCATTAAAAGGTTGCATTAAATCGTGCCCGGCTGCAGCAAGAAACTTCGTTTTACTCTCATTTGCTTTATCGGCTTGTAACTTAGCCTCAACGAGTTCAGCAGTACGCTTGGCAACACGGGCTTCAAGTTCGGATTTGGCGGTTTCTAATGCATGCTGAATCGATATATATTCAGTGATATCACTGTAAGTGGTTACATAGCCTCCACCGGGCAGTGGTGCACCGTTAACCTCGATAACGCGCCCGTCATTTTGTTGCCTGATATGCTTATAGCGATTTCCCGCTGTTATATGAGCGATACGCTTTGAAATTTCACCGTGCAATGCGTTTTCTGACGACAGTGAATGAGTAACATTATTTAGGTCGTTATCAGAGTTTGACTGCGACATGTTGAATAAACCGCGCTTGGCATTAAACGCCAGAATGTCGGCTATCGGCAATCCTGCTTTTAAAAAGCCTTTTGGGTAGTTAAAAAGCTCTATGTATCTATCGTTCCATGCTAACAGTTGCAGTTTGTCATCAAGAACACTTATACCTTGCTCTATATTCTGTACAGACGATTGAAGTACTTCGTAGTTAAACTGGAATGATTGAGAAGCTTCCTCTACCCAATCTACTAATTCTGGTAGAGGGTCGCCGCCAGTGTCCGCAATAGCGCTAAGCAATATCCGTGCGCTTGGCGCCCCCACCTGAGCGGCAAGCAATTTATTTACTCTGTCTATCAGTGCCTGACTAGCATAACCACTGCTCGTGTCACGATTAACATCAATCGATAGTTGTTGCACAAGCTTTGAATGGGTTTCACTTTCGAGTACTCGTTCAGTTAGTGCTGTTAAATCACGTATCTTTACCAGCAAATAAGTGGCTTGGTCACGTTGGAGCGCAGACGAATGTTGCTTTTCGTTGCGTCGTGATGAAATAAAGGCAACGGTAACAAACGTTATGCAGTTTGCAACTAGTGAATAGGCGAAACCGAGGCCTAAAGCTTGATCCGTTGGAGCTGGATTAAAATAGTAGCTCGACAATAAACTTGGATAGAGAAGAAATATCGCCCAACAGATAAAGCCCACTAACAGGCCGGAAATAGCGGCAGCTTTGCTGCTGCGTTGCCAATAAATACCGAACATTAACGCAGGCATGCACTGGGCTAACAGCGCGATAGCAATGACACCACTTTTAACTAATGGTGCAGTTTGGCTTATGTTCAAGTGGTACCACAAAGCAATACTGAGCACGACTACCACAGTAATGCGGCGTATAGACAGTATTTTGCTTGACTGCATTGAACGATTGGGCGAAGTCTTAAGCTGCGCTTTCAGCCAAAGCGGCGTAACAACATTGTTCGAGATCATTATTCCCAGCGCCAAGGTTGCAACAATTACCATGCTGGTGGTTGCAGAAAGACCGCCTATGAAAGCAAATGACGACAGCGCGATATTTTCTGTGTATAGAGGTAGGGCGAGCACGTACGCATCTGAACTTGTGGCCTCTGGCAACAGTATTTTTCCCGCAAGTGCGATTGGTATAACAAAGAGAGTCATACCAAATAAATAGAGTGGAAATAGCCACCTTGCTGTTCTAAGCTCCCCCTCACCGTTCTGCTCAACGAAGTTCATATGAAACTGTCTTGGCAGAACGAACATAGAGCAAACGCCCAAAACAACATGTGATACATAAACCCAGGGTGCGCTATCAGCATAAATTACTTCTCGAGCACTGGCATTTGAAGCGGAGTTAGACACCAAATCCAACACACCATCGAACAGATAGAAGCAAACGAAAACACCTACTGCGCACAGGGCAAAAAGCTTTATAACCGATTCAAACGCTATAGTAAGTAGCAGACCGGGGTGCTTGTCGGTCAAGTTGAGTGTACGGGTACCGAAGATAATGGCAAATAATGCGAGCAAGATAGCTACGTAGATACTTAACCATGGCGTGCTTGTATGCGCGTCGTCAGTCAACAAATTTATTGATTTCGTAATTGCGTCTAATTGAAGGGCTATATAGGGCACGACCCCAAAAAAACATAGTAAAGTGATAAATGCGGCAATTAAATGAGATTGCTGATATTTAAGTGAGATGAGGTCTGCTAAAGAGCTGATGTTGTGTTGTTGACACAGTCTGCTTATATGAAGCACCACAGGAAACGCAAATGCCATAGTCAGCATAATCCCTAAATAAGTAGGGATGACTGCCCAGCCATATTGTGCTGCTTGAGAGGTAGTGCCGAAAAATGCCCAAGATGTACAATGCACGCCCAATCCAAGACTGTACAGTATTGGATGTTGCCGGTTGTCACGTAAACGCTTATCGCCCCAAAATGCTAAAGCGAAAAGCGCGAGGAGATAAAAACCAACAATAGTGCCAACCGTCCAGATACTTAGCATTGATATTCCGTGTGATAGCTTGTCCGTGTCGTTGCATGCATTTTCAAAACTTGTGATAGTGCAGTTTTTGTGTCCTGACAATAACATGATTTTTACAAATGGCACATCTCCGATAATTTTTTAAAAATCATCCACAAAATTATTGTGGATACCCTTGATCACCTTAAATCTAGCCCCATAACTAAGCGCAACGAAGTTATTCCCAGTAATTTTAGTGTTATTGGGCATCGCCTAATTAAGAAAAACGTTTGGAGGTAGGCATGAGCGATAATCGCGACGTGCAGGCAGAACAAGAAAATACAGTAGATGAGACTGTAATCAATGCTGATGAAGCGCAGGTAGAAGCATCAGAAGCAGAAGGCGTAGAGCTAGACGAAAATGCACAGCGCATTTACGAACTAGAAACCGCACTTTCTGAAGCGCAAGCAACTATTAAAGAACAGCAGGATGGTGTACTTCGCGCGCGCGCAGATGCTGATAACGCTCGTCGTCGCGCTGAGGGCGAAGTAGAAAAAGCACGTAAATTTGCGCTTGAACGTTTTGCTGGCGAATTGCTTCCGGTTATCGACAACTTAGAACGCGCTATCGAAATGACCGATGGTGACAATGAAGCTGTAAAGCCGCTTTTAGAAGGTGTGGAAATGACCCACAAAACTTTCTTAAGCACTATTGAGAAATTTGGATTAAGCCTTATTGATCCGCAGGGCGAAGCCTTTAACCCTGATTTGCATCAGGCAATGTCGATGCAAGAAAGTGCAGATCACGAGCCAAATACAGTGATGGCTGTGATGCAGAAAGGTTATCAAATTAATGGTCGTTTGCTACGCCCTGCCATGGTTATGGTATCGCGTGCACCAAGCGGCGGTGTGGATACGCAGGCCTAAGACGCTTTTTGCGACGAACACACAAAAATGTCAGTTTTTTTACTGGCATCTATTGAAAAGACGGGGAATAACCCCACTAAAAGTACAGTATTAAGAAAATCATTCGGAGACACGAAATGGGTAGAATCATTGGTATCGATTTAGGTACAACGAATTCATGTGTCGCAGTTCTAGACGGCGACAAACCTCGCGTAATTGAAAACGCGGAAGGCGATCGTACAACCCCTTCAATCATCGCTTACACGAACGATGGTGAAACACTTGTAGGTCAGTCTGCAAAGCGTCAGGCGGTAACGAATCCTGAGAACACGCTATTCGCTATTAAGCGTCTAATTGGTCGTCGCTTCCAAGATAAAGAAGTACAGCGCGACATCGACATCATGCCTTTTAAAATTGTAGGTGCTGATAACGGTGATGCATGGGTAGAAGCGAAAGGCGAGAAAATGGCGCCTCCGCAGATTTCTGCTGAAGTACTTAAGAAAATGAAAAAGACAGCTGAAGATTATCTTGGCGAAGAAGTAACTGGTGCAGTTATTACTGTTCCTGCTTACTTTAACGACTCTCAGCGTCAAGCAACGAAAGACGCGGGTCGTATCGCAGGTCTTGAAGTTAAGCGTATTATCAACGAGCCAACTGCTGCTGCACTTGCTTACGGCATGGACAAGAAGCAAGGCGATAATGTTGTTGCGGTATACGACTTAGGTGGTGGTACATTCGATATCTCTATCATCGAAATTGATGAAGTAGATGGCGAGCACACGTTTGAAGTACTAGCAACTAACGGTGATACTCACCTTGGTGGTGAAGACTTCGATAACCGTGTAATCAACTACTTAGTTGAAGAGTTTAAGAAAGATCAAGGCATCGACCTTCGTAAAGATCCGCTTGCTATGCAGCGTCTTAAAGAAGCCGGTGAAAAAGCGAAGATTGAACTTTCTTCTTCACAACAGACAGAAGTTAACCTGCCTTACATCACTGCTGATGCAACAGGTCCTAAGCACTTAGCGATTAAGCTTACTCGTGCGAAACTTGAGTCTTTGGTTGAAGACCTAGTGAAGAACTCGCTTAACCCACTTAAGCAAGCACTAGCTGACTCAGACCTATCTGTAGGCGACATCAACGACATCATCCTTGTGGGTGGTCAAACACGTATGCCGCTAGTACAGAAGTATGTTACTGAGTTCTTCGGCAAAGAGCCACGTAAAGATGTTAACCCTGATGAAGCGGTGGCAGTAGGTGCGGCAATTCAAGGTGGTGTACTTTCTGGCGACGTTAAAGACGTACTACTTCTAGACGTTACACCTCTGTCTCTAGGTATCGAGACAATGGGTGGTGTAATGACTGCGCTTATCGAGAAGAACACGACTATTCCAACGAAGAAGTCGCAAACGTTCTCGACTGCTGAAGACAACCAGTCTGCGGTAACAGTACACGTACTACAAGGTGAGCGTAAGCAGTCAAGCGGCAACAAGTCTCTTGGTCAGTTCAACCTAGAAGGTATTCGTCCAGCAGCACGCGGTGTGCCGCAAATCGAAGTAACCTTCGACCTAGATGCTGACGGTATCCTACACGTGTCTGCGAAAGATAAAGACACAGGTAAAGAGCAGAAGATCACTATCAAAGCTTCTTCAGGCCTAAGCGATGAAGAAGTAGAAAAAATGGTAGCTGACGCAGAAGCGAACAAAGAAGCGGATGCGAAGTTTGAAGAACTAATTCAAGCACGTAACCAAGCTGATGGCATGATCCACGCTACACGTAAGCAGCTTGAAGAAGTTGGCGATGCACTAAGTGCTGAAGACAAAGCGCCAATTGAAGAAGCTCTTACTGCGCTAGAAACAGCGTCTAAAGGCGAAGACAAAGCAGAAATCGAAGCGAAAACGCAAGAGCTTATTCAAGCGTCTAGCAAGCTGATGGAAGCTGCACAGGCACAACAAGCAGCCGCTGGTGGTGCTGAAGGTGCAGAGCAGCAGACTTCTGGTAAAGCAGACGATGACGTTGTTGACGCTGAATTTGAAGAAGTGAAAGACGACGATAAAAAATAAACTGTTGTGATTAGCCCGGCGCGCCGGGCTGTGTAAGCAGTTCAGGCGCAACAGGACATTCTTGTTGCGCCTTTGTTGTGTAAATAACTTGGTGTAAATAGCTTGCTGTAAATAACCGTGCGTTACGAAACAGTCAGTCAGGTTATTTTCACAACAGTCAGATGTAGATTCGATAAGCATTATAAGTTTGTCGACAAAAAGTAGGATATGTAAACGATATGTCGAAACGAGACTACTACGAAGTACTCGGGGTAGATAAAAGCGCAGGCGAACGCGAAATTAAAAAGGCGTACAAGAAGCTTGCGATGAAGTATCACCCTGACCGTACGCAAGGCGATAAAGGCCTGGAAGATAAATTTAAAGAAATCCAGGAAGCCTACGAAATTCTGTCAGATTCGCAGAAGCGTGCAGCATACGACCAATACGGCCACGCCGGTGTTGATCCAAACCGCGGTGGCGGCGGCTTCGGTGGTGGTGCCGACTTCGGCGATATTTTTGGTGACGTATTTGGTGATATCTTTGGCGGCGGTGGTCGCGGTGGACGTCAGTCTCGCGCGCGCCAAGGTTCAGACCTTCGCTATAACTTAGAGCTAAGCCTTGAAGAAGCAGTTCGCGGCAAGAGCGTTGATATTCGCGTACCTACGCTGGTCGAGTGTGACGTGTGCGACGGTTCAGGTGCGAAAAAAGGTTCTTCACCTAAAACCTGTCCAACCTGTCACGGCAACGGTCAGGTTCAAATGCGCCAAGGTTTCTTTGCTGTACAGCAAACCTGTCCGACATGTTCGGGCAAGGGCAAGATTATTGAAGATCCTTGTAACAGCTGTCACGGTCATGGTCGTAAAGAAAAGACTAAGACTCTTAACGTTAAAATACCAGCTGGCGTGGACACAGGGGATCGTATCCGTCTTTCTGGTGAAGGCGAAGCGGGTGAAAATGGTGCACCAGCAGGTGACTTATACGTGCAAGTACATGTTCGTGAACACGACATCTTCAAGCGCGACGGGAACAACCTGTATTGCGAAGTACCGTTGAGCTTTACTACGGCAGCCCTTGGTGGCGAACTTGAAGTACCTACGTTAGATGGCAAAGTTAAGTTGAAAATTAGTGCTGAAACGCAGACTGGCCGTATGTTCCGTTTACGCGGCAAAGGCGTTAAATCTGTACGCAGTGGTGCTATGGGTGATTTGATGTGTAAGGTTGTGGTTGAAACGCCAGTAAACCTTTCATCACGCCAAAAAGAGTTACTGCAGGAACTTGAAGAGTCTATGGGCAAAGCGTCAAGCAAGCACAGTCCAAAAGCACAAGGTTTCTTCGATGGTGTGAAGAAATTCTTTGACGACTTAACTAACTAGTTTCGGTGCTCCTATCAAGTTTTAAAAGCCCTCATTTATGAGGGCTTCTTTGTATTTAAGTACCTCTTTTTCTGCACCCGCAATTTGTTAGTACGGTTTGCTTTGTAAATGAGAAAATATTGAGTGACTGTCCGAATCTGTACGAATCTGTACTTTTGAGAATATGTAATGGAATTGCACGCTGGTCGTGGAGAAATTGATTGTCTGAAAGTACATTTTTTTAAAGCAGAGTAAGTGACTGTCCAAACCTGTACTTTGCATTTTTTTAAAGCAGAGTAAGTGACTGTCCAAACCTGTACTTTGTAAAGGTGGAGTGTGTGGGTGTCCCTTTTCCATTCGAATATATGTTGAAGATAGGATTACGCGCGGATAATCCCTTGAAAGCGTTTGTTCACCGTTATATTTCTTGCGCTAAAACGAACTATTCGTCACGATAGGCTTATAAGTAAAAGGTAAAATATCTGCAAACGTAAAAGTAGATAACCAGTAATTAAAAAGGGAACAGGCATGAGACTATTCAATAAAGCGATGATCGCAGCAGCAACCGTTGGTGCAGTGATTTCAGGTTCAGCGTTAGCTGAAGTAACGGAAGCTTCTTCTGAAAAGCACGCTAAAGCAGCAACTCAATATCGCCAAGCAGTTTTTCAATTGGTGCGCAGTAATATGGGGCCGTTGGGTGGTATGGCGAAAGGTGCGTTACCTTTTGACGAAAGCGTAATGCAGACTAACGCTGTGCGCCTTGAGCAACTTGCCGATATGATGGGGGACTATCTCGCTGTCGACACGCGTAAGTTTGATGTAGAAACTGGCGCAAAAGATGAGATTTGGGAAAACTTTTCAGATGTCGAAAAGAAAGTAATGGCGCTTAAAACTGCTGCGCAAGGTCTACAAGCGGCTGTTAAAGCTGGTGATGAAAGTGCCTATCGCGGTGCTATCGGTAAAATCGGTGCAAGCTGTAAGTCTTGCCACGACGATTATAAAAAAGATTAACCTATAGGTGCTGTTGAGCCTAAATCCATAGCTAGGCTCAACAGTACAAACCCTTTGAAAAGTACTAGGTGGTTTGGTAACTGCCAAACGAGTTTACGCCAGCGCCATTCAATACAACCAACTTCTACTCTACTTCATTTCAATCTCTTTCTTTCAAAGAGTAAGACAGACATCGGTATAAATAAACTGCTGGAAATTTGTACTGCATTTGTCTATTTTTAAATACGGACAACGGACGTATAAATAGAACATAATCAACATAAATTTTTACCTACTATCGTTGTTAAACGATATTTCTTATCGTAGGTAATTCGTAACCGTTGAAAAATAACGAGGCGTTAAAGTGCCAATACTTATCACTTGCTTGGCTTTAAGCATGGTGTGAGCCCCTTCATTTACGCTGAAATTAACTTTTTTCGAAGGATTGAATTGATGGATTTACGCAGTGAGCGCATGTTATCAACTATGCGCACAACGCAGTACAGCATTTCTGCGCTATTGACGGAGAGTAGGAATAATACAGAGTCGTTGTGTATATTACTGGCTTCAATAAACCCAAACAGCGACCGAGCAACAGTGATTGCAAGCGACGACGAACATTTGGCCAATGAGTCAACTCATATTGTTGTTCCATCGCACGCTTTACTCATGCTACCCCTTACGCCACTGAGTGCGCCTCTACCAGCAAGAGATTTCACATTACCTCAACCACTTGAGCGTTTTCGCGAATATTATGTTGTTCTGGCCACGGTTAAAAATATGCAAAATGAAGTGGTGGGCGTTGTTTTCACGTTTGTTCTGCATAGTAACCTCACTGCACAGCAACATGCTTACGTTGATATTCTGCGTCAAAGGGTTGAAATAAACTATCTTTACGAACTAGCTAGACATCCATATTCAGATAAGCTGTCAGAGCAGCTATCGTTACTAGAAGAAGTCAGTGCTATTTCGAAAGTTGGGGCGTGGCAAATAGATAGATTTTCAGGCGCTTTTTCCTCGACGGAAATCATAAAAAGCTTATTGGGACTGGTGTACTCGAAAAGCATTAACTTACAAGATGTCCTTGATGTGATTTCTAATCACGACTTAGATGACCTAAAGCTGAAAGTGCTCAGAGCAATAAGGGGAAAGAGGCAATTTGAAAAATATTTCGATATTACTGACAAACAAGGGCGAAGAAAAAATATTAAGTTAATTGTATTTTTACAGGTTGAACGTCAAGTAAACTTAGCGCTTAAACTTACCCGTCTCTACGGTGTAGTTCAGGATGAAACCGAAACTCAACGGCTTTCTGACTCTCAACATAGCTACACTGACTATCTCACTAACCTATTAAATAGTATTGATAGTGCCGTACTTAGCGTCGACAAAAATGGCACCATTTTGACTGCTAATGAAAATGTAACTTTTCTATTAGGCTTTGAGCCAGAAGAATTAATTGGTCAAGACATTAAACTCATTGCGATAAAAATTCAAAATGTCGGCGCGACTTCATATCTATTTAATTTAAATTCTGGGGTAAAACAATGTACTAAAGTTGGAATGATTAGCGAATGTTTGCGTCACAAAAATGGCAAACGAATAGCATGTGATGTGAATTTAAAGTCATGCTCAGTAGGCCCACAAGATTTCGTGGTAGTAAGCATTCGTAAAGTTTCGCACCTACTTACCGAAGTCGAACGCTTTAAGCAATTAGCGTTTTTTGAACCGTTAACGGGGTTGCCTAATTTGCATTACCTCGAGCGTTATCTTAGTGAAAGCAGTGCTAATTATTCCGCCGAAACAGCACTTTCTGTTTTCATCCGGGTCAGTATTGTTAACATTAAAGAATATGAAGATGCGTTTGGAGAGCCAACTGTCGATTACATCCTACGTATTATGGCTAGTCGGTTTGTTCGTGCCTTTGATGTAACAAAGCAATTAAATGTCAGTGTATTTAAATATGCTCGAGAAGACTTTGTTCTTCACCTTTGTACTTGTTTAAAAGATGACAATGACGCAAAAAGTGCAGCTGAGAAGTGTGTTAACTTTCTCCGTGAAAATGTTTTAGTTCCCATTACTTTACATAACAGTGCATTGGCAATAGAAACACAAACAGTTAGCTGCGCCATACCTTCTAAGTATTTTTCATTGAAAAAAGTAAAAGAATTTTTATCGAGAAAACCTGATAAAAAACGCATTACTTATTTAGATGAAGAGAAAGAGCACCTTTATTCGCATTTCAGTGCAAGCGACATAGACCGATATAACTATATACAGCAATCCTTAGGCAGAGCGACCGCCAATAATGAATTATTTATAGAGCTTCAGCCTCAGTATAACAGTGCAGGAAGCCTTGTAAGCTCAGAAGTATTGCTAAGATGGAATCACCCACATCTTGGTATTGTCACGCCTCTAGAATTTATTCCCATTGCTGAACAAAATGAATCTATCGCCGACATCGGGCTATGGGTGTGTAATGAAGCCTGTAAATTGTTAAGCGAATGTCAGACTAAAAATATAAACACCAAATTATCGATAAATATAAGTGCGAAGCATTTGGCACGGGCTGACTTTGTCAGCAAGTTTGTAGTCATAGTTAATAGGTGGGAAGTGGAACACAAGTGTTTAACGTTAGAGTTGACTGAAGGGGCCTTGATTAAGGGCGTCAGCATAATACAGCGCCGAGTTCGAGATTTAGCACAGCAAGGCTTCTGTTTGTCTATCGACGATTTTGGTATTGGTGACTCAAATCTGAATTATTTACAAGACCTTCCCATAAACGAACTCAAGGTTGATAAAGTTTTTATCGAAGCAATTGAAGGGTGTAAAGAAAAAAACCTAATGGTGACTAATATTTGCAACATGGCAAAGGCTTTAGAGCTCGATACCGTAGCAGAAGGAGTTGAAACTACGGGGCAGTTAAATGAGGCTAAAGCTTGTGGATGTAGCGTGTTTCAGGGGTATTACCTTGATAAACCAATGAGTGCAGATGAGTGGCGAGATAAGGTTTGTGAATTACAAAACGCGTCATAAGCGAGAAGTTAATGATATGAGAACCAAGGTTCAGGGCTGTTTTTTCTAAGATAGAACGTTGTTGTTTTAAAATGTTTAAATTTATGTAAATCAAATTGTTACGCAGTATGCGCCATAAGTCTTATAAGCAGGCCTGTTTAAACTGAAGTAGGGTATTTATAAACCCTACTCAGGACATGGTTATGACTTATAAAAAAGAATATATTGCTTCTACTCTCCACCCCGACGAGTTTTGGTTAGAGCAAGCACGCAAGATAGCGTGGTTCACGCCTCCCCAAAAGGGATGTCAGAAAACGGATAATGGTTACTTTGAATGGTTTAAAGGTGGACAGCTTAATACCAGTTATCTGGCACTAGATCATCACGTCAACAATGGCCGTGGTGATAAAACCGCACTTATTTACGACTCACCTGTTACGCAAACTACCCAGCATTTTACTTACAACGAACTACTTACTGATGTTGCACAGTTTGCAGGGGGGTTGTCTCGCCTAGGTGTTAAAAAAGGCGATCGCGTAATTATTTATATGCCAATGATCCCCCAAGCAGCGATAGCAATGCTTGCTTGTGCTCGTCTAGGTGCAGTGCATTCTGTTGTCTTTGGTGGCTTTGCTGCAAATGAACTCGCTGTACGAATAGACGACGCGAAGCCAGTTGCTATCGTTACTGCATCATGCGGTATTGAAGGTAGTAAAGTACTACCTTATAAGCCACTTGTTGAAGAAGCGATTGAATTAGCTGAACACAAACCGCAGGCCTGCGTGTTGTTTCAAAGGGAACAACTCACCGCTGAATTAAATGAAAATATGGATTACGATTGGAACGCCCTAGTTAATGCAAGCGAGCCAGCTCCTCCTGTTAGTGTTGACGCTACAGACCCTTTATATGTTCTTTATACATCGGGCACCACAGGCAAGCCCAAAGGTGTGGTTCGAGATAACGGAGGCCATGCCGTTGCGCTTTACTACTCAATGGGTGCCGTTTACGGGATAGACGAGGACGATGTCTTTTGGGCTGCCTCCGATGTGGGTTGGGTAGTGGGTCATTCATATATTGTCTACGCACCCCTTATCAAAGGCGCTACAACCGTACTGTACGAAGGTAAACCGATTGGCACCCCTGATGCGGGCGCATTTTGGAGGATGATAGAATCGCACAAGATAAATGTACTTTTCGCCGCACCTACAGCGTTCAGGGCAATTCGAAAAGCGGATCCGGACGCAGTGTTTCTGTCTAAATATGACACGTCGAGTTTACGTACTTTATTTATGGCAGGTGAACGACTTGACCCTCCAACTTATTACTGGGCTAGCGAGAAAGTAGGTGTGCCCGTTATCGATCACTGGTGGCAAACCGAAACTGGCTGGCCTATTTGTTCAAACCCTATGGGGCTTGAACCCATGGAGACAAAGCCTGGTTCATCAAGTGTTCCGACGCCTGGATTTAACGTTAAGGTGCTGAATAGTGCCAATACGCAACAAGCCACAGGTGAAAAAGGCGCTATTGCTATCAAATTACCACTCCCCCCGGGTTGCTTAACAACGATTTGGCAAGATCATCAGCGGTTTGTCGATGGCTACTTGCGAGAGTTCGATGGGTACTACAGCACGGGAGATAACGGATACGTAGATGAAGCGGGTTATGTATATATTATGGGCCGTACCGACGATGTCATAAATGTTGCAGGCCATCGCTTGTCTACTGGTGAAATGGAAGAAGTGCTTGCAGCGCACCCGGCCATTGCAGAATGCAGTGTCATAGGCGTTAACGATGCACTGAAAGGGCAATTACCCGTTGGTCTTGTGCTACTCAAAGATGGCGTTAATGTTGATGAAAAAGCGCTTGAACAAGATCTCGTTCAGCGTGTTCGCGACAAAATTGGGCCAGTAGCCTGTTTTAAACGAGCGATAGTGGTTAACCGTTTGCCTAAAACCCGTTCAGGAAAAATACTTCGAAAACTTCTGCGTCAAATTGCAGCAAATGAGTCTGTTGCTGTTCCTTCGACAATTGACGATCCATCAAGCGTAAGAGAAATAGAGTCGATAATGCGGGAAAAAGGCTTAGTCAATGAGGCAAGTGCAGTTTGATGTAACAGCCTAACGACAATTATGAAGGGGATTGACTTTCTCCTTAACAAGACTAGGGGCGTTTGCTTCTAGTCTTGTTAAGAGATAAGCGTCAAACTACACCTCTAATTGAGCTATGTTGAGCGAATTGGAAATAAAGCACTTTTTTACTTAATAGTAATATTCATCTACCTGTGGAGTTGGCGGGTATACTTCAATGGCTACGTAAACGACAGCTGCACAGATAAGCGCAACAATCATCGCGCGCAATAGCCGAGAATCAGCGATGCCAGCAGTTTTTGACATTTTTTTGCCGTGCACCATGGCGGGAACCAATTTTTGCTTTTTATATACGCTGTAAAAAACAACTGCGCCTATGTGCAATGCGATAACATAAAGAAGCGCGTCAAAAGCGAAATGATGAAGGCTGTTCATTAGTGCTAATGTATCTTCATTGGCTAACTGGCGATAGGGCCCGTCTAAGAAAATATCGTCAGTCATAAACAACCCAGATATAGCTTGTATGGCCACGAGTACAAGCATAACAATGACAAACCAGCCACCTAATGGATTGTGCCCCACAGCAGGCTCAGAATGTCTGTTAAATAGTGTTTTCACATAATTCAGAACGGCTTTAGGGCCGGTTACAAAGCTACTGAATTTTGCGTGTTGTGTGCCAACTATTCCCCACAGAAGACGAAAAACAACGAGAAACAAGGTGAAATACCCTATATAGAAGTGCCACTGGACTTTGTTTTCAAGCCATTCAACCGTGGCGTATTGAGCTAATAGGCTCGCAACAATAAGCCAATGGAATAGGCGCGTGGGGAGGTCCCATACTAGAGTTTTCTGCATAGTCAATTTATTCACACTTTGTGGGCCAATCACACTTTGTTTTATATCAAAATGAGACAGAGGTTAATTGAAAGGCCCTATTCATAAGTTCTGCGCAATAGCGTCGCTTAATACACTTATGAAAACAAGTAAGCTTAACTACATAAAACTTTGTTTTGTCTAAAAGCGAAAGGGATCCATACGATTAAATACCGCACTTACCATATCAGGTAGGCAATATGTGGCGGTTCTCATCTGACTAAATTAAAGGATTCAATTAGTTTTATTCAACAAATACATGAATATTAAAAAAGCATAAACCCTTCCCTTGGTTTCTAATTATGCGTATTTAATATGAATCTCGCATTGCAATAGCGTCGGCATTTGGCAAAATGCCCGATAGTTAAAGGTTAATAAAAGTGTAAAGCTCAAAATGAAAGTAGGATTATTTGGCGCCAATGGGCGTATGGGGCGCGTGCTGGTCGAAGCATTGGATTTAAGTGAAGATGCGAAACTTAGCGTAGCGACGGTACGCGATGACTCACCTTGGGTTGGGCTCAACGTAGGAGAGCTTGCCGGGATTGGTAAAAAAGACGTTGATTGTAGCGCGCTATCTGATTTAAGCGGTAACGACGCAGATGTAATGATTGATTTTACTTTGCCTTCGGTGATTGAAAGCAACCTTGCATGGTGCGTTAAAAACAACATGCCCGTTGTAATCGGTACAACAGGTTTGAACGATGCACAGTTAGCGGCACTCGACGAAGCTGCAAAACGTATACCCATCGTATTTGCGGCTAATTACAGTGTTGGCGTGAACTTAATGCTTTCGCTAGTTCGACAAGCCGCCAGTGTATTAGGCGAAACCGCTGACATAGAAATCACCGAAGCGCATCACAGGTTTAAACAAGATGCGCCTTCAGGTACAGCTATGGCTATTGGTGAAGCCATTGCCGATGAGTTGGGGCGCGACTTAAAAACCTGTGCTGTTTACGGCAGAGAAGGAAAAGAGCCTGAGCGCGACCAAGGTACCATTGGCTTTGCCACAGTTCGCGCCGGAGACATCGTTGGCGAGCATACCGCATTATTTGCGGATATTGGTGAACGCTTAGAGATTACGCACAAAGCATCAAGCCGATTAACTTTCGCAAAAGGTGCTGTTCATGCAGCAAAGTGGTTGTATGGAAAACAACCTGGTCTATACTCCATGGTTGATGTACTTGATTTAAAGCTGTAGGCGTTTTTGGATGTTAGCGTGCAATAGCTTAAAGGCATGCAAACTCGAAGGCGTTATCAAAGTGTTAAACTAAAGTTGCACTTTAAATGAGCAATAAACCGCACTTTCGGTGGTTCTGCGCAAAAAAGGTGGTAAGAGCGTTATTTTAGTAAATTATTACAAATAAATTTGCCATTTTCGGTCAGTGATGTATACTCGCCGGAATTTGCCAGAATTTCGTATTCTGAGGCCGGTAAAACGGCTGAAGAGTGCGGTTTTATTAGCTGCAAAGATCGTAAAACGGGATGTATTGTTATCAATAACTCCCGTTTTTTGTGGGGTTTGTGCAGAAAACTGCACAAACACATAGTTATCCTTAATCTGGAGGTTGACTTGGCTAATTCTGCCCTTTTGGTGTTAGAGGATGGTTCTGTTTTTAAAGGTACGGCGATAGGCGCTACAGGCTCCGCCGTTGGGGAAGTTGTTTTTAATACTTCCATGACCGGCTATCAAGAAATTCTCACCGACCCATCCTACGCTGAACAACTCATCACCCTTACTTATCCACACATTGGCAACACCGGCACTAACGAAGAAGACGTCGAAGCAGATAAAATCTGGTCGAAAGGTCTAATCATCCGTGACCTACCTCTTGTTGCTAGTAACTTTCGTCAACAGCAAACTTTGTCTGAATACCTTAAAGCGAAAGGCGTTGTGGGTATTGCTGATATTGATACACGTCGCTTAACGCGTATCTTGCGAGACAAAGGTGCACAAAACGGCTGCATTATTTGCTCAGATGAATTAGACGAGTCTAGCGCACTGGCGCAAGCAAAAGCTTTCCCTGGCCTTAAAGGCATGGATTTGGCAAAAGTAGTAAGCATTACTGAGCCTAAAACATGGACTGAAGGCAGTTGGGCACTTGGCAAAGGCTACGTAACACCAAGTGAGTTCAAATATCACGTTGTTGCTTACGACTACGGTGTTAAAAACAACATTCTTCGCATGCTGGCTGACCGCGGTTGTAAAGTAACTCTGGTACCAGCGCAAACGCCCGCAGAAGATGTGCTTGCCATGAATCCAGACGGTGTATTTTTGTCAAACGGCCCGGGCGACCCTGAGCCATGTGATTATGCAGTAACCGCCATTAAAACTATTGTCGAAACCGGTACGCCAGTATTTGGTATTTGTCTTGGTCACCAGCTGCTTGCTATCGCAAGTGGTGCAAAGACAGTTAAGATGAAGTTTGGTCATCACGGTGCAAACCATCCGGTGAAAGACCTTAAGCGCAATGTAGTTATGATCACCAGCCAAAACCACGGTTTTGCTGTAGATGAGTCTAGCTTGCCAGATAACCTAGAAGTAACTCACATTTCGTTGTTCGACAAGTCGCTGCAGGGGATTCACCGCACCGACAAGCCTGCGTTCAGCTTCCAGGGTCACCCTGAAGCCAGTCCAGGTCCTCATGAAGCGGCGCCGTTATTCGACCACTTCATCGAACTTATTGAACAACACAAGCAGTAGGAATTAGCCAACTATGCCAAAACGTACCGACATACAAAGTATTCTTATCATTGGTGCTGGCCCTATTGTTATTGGCCAGGCTTGTGAATTCGACTATTCAGGCGCGCAAGCGTGTAAAGCCCTTCGCGAAGAAGGCTACCGTGTTATTTTGGTTAACTCTAACCCAGCAACCATCATGACCGACCCAGAAATGGCAGATGCAACTTATATCGAGCCTATTCATTGGGAAGTAGTTCGCAAGATCATCGAAAAAGAGCGTCCAGATGCCATCTTACCTACAATGGGTGGTCAAACTGCGCTTAACTGTGCGCTAGAGCTAGATAAGCATGGCGTACTAGAAGAATTCGGCTGTGAGCTTATCGGTGCTACGGCAGATGCTATCGACAAAGCAGAAAACCGCGAGCGCTTTGATAAAGCGATGAAAAACATCGGTCTTGAGTGCCCACGTGCGGAAATCGCGCACACCATGGACGAAGCGCACGATGTATTAAGCCGCATCGGCTTCCCTTGTATTATTCGTCCGTCTTTCACCATGGGTGGAACTGGTGGCGGTATCGCGTACAATATTGATGAATTTAACGAAATTTGTCATCGCGGGCTTGACCTTTCTCCTACCAACGAGCTACTTATCGACGAGTCGCTTCTAGGTTGGAAAGAATATGAGATGGAAGTAGTACGCGATAAAGCAGATAACTGCATTATTGTATGTACTATCGAAAACTTCGACCCAATGGGCGTGCATACAGGCGACTCAATCACAGTTGCCCCAGCACAAACCCTGACTGACAAAGAATTCCAGCTAATGCGGAATGCAGCAATGGCTGTACTGCGCGAGATTGGTGTTGAAACCGGTGGTTCAAACGTACAGTTCGGTGTAGATCCGAAAACTGGTCGTGTAGTAATCATCGAAATGAATCCTCGCGTATCGCGTTCATCAGCGCTTGCTTCGAAAGCAACAGGTTTCCCAATTGCGAAAGTAGCAGCGAAACTTGCGGTAGGTTATACGCTAGATGAATTAGCAAACGACATTACAGGTGGCCTAACGCCAGCGTCTTTCGAGCCGTCTATCGACTACGTAGTGACTAAGATCCCACGCTTTAACTTTGAGAAGTTTGCCGGTGCTAACGACCGACTGACTACCCAAATGAAGTCGGTAGGTGAAGTGATGGCCATTGGCCGTAACCAGCAAGAATCACTGCAAAAAGCCCTTCGCGGTCTTGAAGTAGGTGCGACAGGCCTTAACCCAATGGTTGATCTTGAAGACCCTGAGTCACGCAATAAAGTGGTTTATGAACTTCGTCAACCTGGTGCAGAGCGTATTTGGTACATCGGTGATGCATTCCGTATGGGCATGACGGTTGAAGAGGTATTTAACCTTACCAATATCGACCGTTGGTACCTTGTGCAGCTTGAGGACCTTATTCTTCTTGAAGCCAAAGTAGCAGAGCTTGGCTTGCCAGGTATTGATGCTGACTTCATGCGCGCACTTAAGCGTAAAGGTTTCTCTGATGCGCGTCTTGCTGAGCTAACCAAAGTGGCAGAAAGCGATATTCGTGAGACTCGTCGCGGTTTTGGTATTTCTCCTGTCTACAAGCGTGTAGATACTTGTGCAGCAGAATTCTCTACCAGTACAGCTTACATGTACTCAACGTATGACGAAGAGTGTGAAGCAGCGCCAACTGACAAAGACAAGATCATGGTTTTGGGCGGCGGTCCAAACCGAATTGGTCAAGGTATTGAGTTCGACTACTGCTGTGTTCACGCGGCGCTTTCAATGCGTGAAGACGGTTACGAGACCATTATGGTTAACTGTAACCCTGAGACAGTATCTACCGATTACGACACATCAGACCGTCTGTACTTCGAGCCAGTAACGCTGGAAGATGTACTTGAAATCGTTGCTAAAGAGCAGCCGAAAGGCGTTATCGTGCAATATGGTGGTCAAACGCCACTTAAACTTGCGCGTGCACTAGAGGCAGCGGGTGTACCGGTTATAGGTACCTCACCAGAAGCGATTGACCGTGCTGAAGACCGTGAGCGCTTCCAGCAAATGGTGAACAAGCTTAATCTTAAGCAGCCTGCAAATGCTACCGTAACAAACGTTGAGCAAGCGCTAACTATGGCTGAAGAAATTGGCTTCCCACTGGTTGTTCGCCCAAGCTACGTGCTAGGTGGTCGTGCGATGGAAATCGTCTATGACATCAAAGACCTTAAGCGTTACCTAAACGAAGCGGTTAAAGTGTCTAACGACGCGCCAGTATTGCTAGACCGTTTCTTAGATGATGCTATCGAAGTTGATATCGACGCTATTTGCGACGGTAAAGACGTAGTGATTGGCGGCATCATGGAACACATTGAACAAGCGGGTGTTCACTCTGGTGACTCTGCGTGTTCATTGCCTCCACACTCGCTTTCAAAAGAGATTCAAGATGTCATGCGTGAGCAAGTTAAAGCCATGGCGCTTGAACTTGGCGTTGTCGGTTTGATGAATACACAGTTTGCGATTAAAGATGGTGAAGTATACCTAATTGAAGTTAACCCTCGAGCAGCACGTACCGTTCCATTCGTATCTAAAGCAACGGGTGTACCTCTTGCTAAAGTTGCAGCACGTGCCATGGCTGGTGTGAGCTTAGCCGAGCAGGGCGTAACAGAAGAAGTGATTCCACCTTTCTACTCTGTGAAAGAAGTGGTGCTTCCATTTGCTAAGTTCCAAGGTGTTGACCCACTGCTAGGCCCAGAGATGCGCTCTACGGGTGAAGTAATGGGCGTTGGCGATACCTTCGAAGAAGCTTATGCGAAGGCTAACTTGGGTGCCGGTGCGCCACTACCTAAGCAAGGTAAAGCACTTATTTCAGTACGTGATACCGATAAACCTCGTATGATTGCTCTGGCAAAAGCGTTGGTTGAAGCGGGCTTCAGCATTGAAGCTACCCGCGGTACGGCTACCGAGCTTTATGATGCAGGCATCATGAGTACTGTGGTTAATAAGATGTCTGAAGGCCGTCCTAATATTGTTGATGCAATCAAAAACGGCGAATACGCATATTTGATTAACACAACGGAAGGTCGTCAAGCCATCACCGACTCAGTGTACATTCGTCGTGAAGCCTTGGTAAACAAGGTAACCTACACTACAACGATGAACGCTGCGTTCGCAACTATCCGTGCTAAGTCTGCTGATGACCGCAATAAAGTGGCGTCAGTTCAAGAACTACACGCTAGACTTAAACACTAATGACATACGCTAGGATACGAGGTATCCTAGCGATATTACATTTGTGTGAACGAATAAAAAGTGCGCCTTCGCGGCGCACTTTTCTGTTTAAATTACTAGCTAAGTGAGACGGTATTCATGAGTCAGTATCCAATGACAGCGCGCGGCGCTCAAATGCTGCGTGACGAATTAAATGAGCTAAAAACAAAAACACGCCCACGTATTATCGAGTCTATTGCCGAAGCACGTGAACATGGTGACTTAAAAGAGAACGCTGAATATCACGCTGCCCGTGAACAGCAAAGCTTCTGTGAAGGCCGCATTCAAGATATTGAAGGCAAGCTTTCAAACGCACAGATCATCGACGTGACTAAAATGGAAAATACCGGTAAGGTGATTTTCGGTACTACCGTAACCATTCTAAACGTCGATACCGATGAAGAAACCACCTATCGTATTGTTGGTGATGACGAAGCTGATATTAAGAACAACTTGATTTCGGTTAATTCACCTATTGCTCGCGGCCTAATCGGTAAAGAGCTCGATGATATGGTAACTATTCAAACGCCAGCGGGTGCAGTTGAAGTAGAAATTATCGAAGTCGAGTATATTTAACCCTCATATTACACAGAAGCGCCGAGCAACTGCTCGGCGTTTTTATTTGTGTAAGTAGTTGTAGTGTTGTATAAATAATGTACATATTGGCTAGCGCAAAATATCTACAAACATGCTACAACACGGACGTTTGTACAAAGCACACCTTATATTACCCATATTGTATTTATTTTCAGTGCCGCTTTCATGGGTAATTGGGGCGTTAGTGGATAAGTACTTGCAAGAAATAATTGAAATTTCAAAGATGGTTTAGCTCATACCGCCTGCCGTGATTTACATGTATTTGCCGAGAAAGGCACTGAACGCAATGTCTGTTTGCGCTTATTTTATTGTTTTCTATACTGAAGTGAGCTTTCTATTTATTAGGCAATAAAAGGAGGTGTATCTTTCCTCAATTTTTCTATTGAGCAGTACGGTTTACATGGAGCTCTATCGGTGCGCTTATTTCAACGACTTTCGATACTACAACTGTCTGTGTTGGGGGCGGGCATTCTTTTATTAAGCGTTTCATACCTTTCTTTCAAGGATATCAAGCGGTCATTAGATATCACCAGTGCTGCCTCAACTGATATCGATGTTATAACGCTTATTGCTGCTGTAGAATCAGTGGCCCATCATCATGCGGTAGAGCGCGGCTTGACAGCAGGTTACTTAGGTAACCCAACGGTACAGGGGAAAGAAAAAGTGTATACGCAGCGTCAACATGCAGATGACGCTGCCTCAAAAGTGATATCGTTACTTCAAAATACTGATGTGTACAGCGAACGAGTAGTTAAAATCGTTAATCCACTCATTAGTTACTTACGTGAAAAAGACGCCTTAAGGAGAGAGGTAGATAGTCAAAAAGGTGCTCGGGCCTTCACGTTCTACAGTTCACTGAACGCATCTGCGCTGAACGCTGCAACTTCATTAACTATATATGTCAATAACTTAGCTTCAAAAGAACAGTTGTCTAATGCTATTCTTTTAGCCCAATTAAAAGAGCGGTTAGGGCAACTGCGAGGGAAAGTTAACGGTGCGATAGCGAAACGTGAAGCCAGTGACATTGTAATAAGTGAACTAACGGGTTATCAACAAGAGGCGCAATACCTTGCAGGAAAGCTAAAAAATAGTTTGTCTCATGAGAGCAATGCTGAATTCACAAAAGCTATGACATCGAATAATGCAAAAACGATTGAGCGTACTTTACAAAAGCTTAGTTCGGGGGCAATCGACTTTAATTCCCTTCCAACAAGCAGCGATTGGTTTAGCGCTGCAACGTCGCAAATTAAAGACGTAAAAGCGATACTTGATAATATCTGGGAAAAAGTAAACGAGAATGCGGAACAAATGCACAGGAACGCCATGTTAAGCCTAGTGCTAACGCTAATCATTATTTCTGTTGGCATTGTGGTCATTGCAATTATCTACCGTACGCTGCTGTACATTCTTAATACTCAACTAACGCGCCTTACTCAAAATCTTTCGAAAATTGCCGAAAATGGGGATTTAACAATTGATGTGGAGATGCCGATGCAAAATGAGTTGGGAAGGGTTTCCGTAGCAATTAATACTACGATATTGGCACTGAAAGATGTAATCAAAGGGTTAGAGCAATCAATTGAAGCGAGCTCGCGTCTGTCATCGGAATTAGAAGCATCCTGCACTGAAATGGTACACGATGCAGGTAAAACGCAACAACGATCACTTAATATCGCCTCAGCGCTAGAAGAAATATCGGTAACCAGTACCGATATTGCGAAGTCAGCCTTTGACACATTAGCTGCGAGTAAATCGTTAGATGAATTGGCAATAGAGGCTTTTGATATTAATGAATCAATTAGAATGGCGATGAAGCTCTTAGAAAATGATATGACACACGTTGAGGTGAATGCTGCGGCTATGGAAAAGCAAGTGACTGACATTAGCAGCATACTCGAAACTATTAACACTCTCTCAGATCAGACGAATCTTTTGGCTCTGAATGCTGCAATAGAGGCGGCCCGTGCTGGAGAACATGGTAGAGGGTTTGCGGTTGTTGCCGATGAGGTTCGCAAACTAGCACAGAATAGTCGCGACGCTTCAGCTCAAATAGCTACACTGCTTGCGTCGCTTCAACAAGCAAGTTTGGTGGTTGTCCAGGACGTTAATAAAAGCGCTTCGGCAGTGAAGAAATCGGTTGAAATTACAGGAAGGGGACGGGAGACAGCTGAAAAAGTAAAAGATGCCGCATCTAACGTTGAGCTTATGGCCAACAATATGTCTGCGGCGGCAGAGCAGCAGTCAGTCACAACACAAGAAGTAGCAAAAGATATTGTTGATGTTGAAGCTGCAGCAAAGCATGAAGTGGAGTTGTCTCAAGCGTTATCAAAATTATCTAGTTCAATGAAAGAGAATAATCTTTTACTTAGTCGTACAATTGCTAATTTCACAATTGACTGAGTTGTTTTCATTGCCCACTATGTTGGTCAAGTAACTTTATTAGAATACGTGCGCGAAGTGACGAGGAATACGATGGCAGATATTGAAACGCTTGATTCAAAAGTGGTTTATGAAAACAAATGGCTTCGCGTAAGGGAAGACAAAATTCGTCGCAGTAGTGGAAACGAGGGTATTTACGGCGTGGTTGAAAAGCCTGACTTTGCCATTATTTTGCCGATTGAAGGCGACACCGTGTATATGGTTGAGCAGTACCGCTATACCATCAAAGAACGACAGCTAGAGCTTCCTCAGGGAGCATGGGAAAACAATCCCAGCGCAGACCCGGTTGAGCTTGCAAAAGGCGAGCTTAAAGAAGAGACCGGCTTAACCGCTGAGTCAATGGAGTATGTTGGTTTCCAATATCTTGCATATGGCTTTTGTAATCAGGGATACCATATTTACGTGGCAAAAGGCCTGACTCAAGGTACACAAAAGCTAGATGCAGAAGAGGAAGATTTACGCGTAGTCTCACTTTCTTTGAACACATTAAAAGAGAAAATTAAAACTGGCGAAATTAAGGACGCGAGTACCTGTAATGCTTTGGGTTTAGCCATGCTTAAAGGGTTTATTTAAATGCACTGTTACAATTCTCAGGCTGTCATTTTCTGCACAAGAGGATAGTGTAGGTAAATTTACTACAACGCTAATAAAAAGGGATATTGATGACAATCGAAGGAAGTTTCTCCATTACCCAGTGGGATGAAAACACACTCAGTGAAAAAGCTGAAGGAATTAGGGTGTCACACGCCAGCATTAAGCAGGTGTACTCTGGTGACATGAGCGGTGAGTCAAGTGTTGAGTTCTTGATGTCCTATCAATCGCAGATGTCCGCCAAATTTACGGGTTTTGAAACCTTTATCGGTGTGATCAACGGCTTGCGTGGTGCTGTTACTTTTCAGCACAACGGTAAGTTTGAAAGCGGTATTGCTAGCAGCGACTTCGAATCTATCAAAGGCTCTGCAACGGGAGAACTCGCGGGCAAGACCTTTCGAGGACGTTTTCAGTCAGGAGAGTCGGGTAAAGCTAATTACACCCTTGAGGTAGATGATGCCTAAGTAGTTAGTGATTAGGTAGCTAACGCTTAGCATGCAAGCGTTTGTAGCTTTACTGCTGCGTTTTAAGGCAAAAAAACGGCGCCGTAAGGCGCCGCTAAAAGTTGGGAAACAAACCAAGAAACGACTTATTAGTTCTCAAGTAAACGAGAGCCAATTTCTATTTGACGAGGCTTCTTGGCTTCAGGAATGACTCGCTCCATATCGATATGTAGAAGGCCATTTTCCATATCTGCAGCTAACACTTTTACGTGGTCGCCAAGTTGGAATTTACGCTCAAAGTTACGTTCTGAAATGCCTTTATGTAAGAACTTGCGCTCTTTACTTTCTTTGTTTTCCGCTTCCGTTTTCTTCGTGCCAGTAATTGTTAACGTATTTTCTTCTACTTGAATAG
The DNA here is from genome assembly GCF_057552975.1 of Alteromonas sp. 5NW40-0090. Lineage (NCBI taxonomy): Bacteria > Pseudomonadati > Pseudomonadota > Gammaproteobacteria > Alteromonadales > Alteromonadaceae > Alteromonas > Alteromonas sp. 5NW40-0090. The sequence goes on along the minus strand of NZ_BAAJLT010000018.1, from coordinate 14,449 downwards.
AAACGTCATCTTTACTGAAGCCTGCAATGGCCATGGTTACACGGTATTTGTCGTCGCCAAGTAGCTCGATGTTGTATGGCGGATAGGTGCTTTGCTTCTCTGCACGAGACGCAGCATCAATTAAAGACGCTAGGTGGTCAGAACCAATGAATGAACGGTAAAGTGGAGATAGATCGATAGTACGCATAGTCATATCCTCAAAATTAAGCAATATGTTTAAAAATAAAGTGCCCCGACTTTGCGGCGGCGGTTTTGTCGACCTGACTGTTCAGCGCCGACAAGACATATATAGGAATGGCCCAAAGACTTTTCAACAAAGAAAGGTGAATTTTTTAGAAAAAATTCAAAAAATAAAATAAGTTATTGAAATTTATAAATTATATCCTTAAAGAATTTTTCTGAATCTCGGTGGGTTGTCGTAAGTTCGAAATAGTTCTTTATAAAACCCTATATAAAATAAGTGTATGCGATAATTTTTATAAAACATTTAGCAATTGTTTAACCAACCTGGTTGTTTATAAATGCTACAATTTCATTACTTAAATCGAATTAACACTTTTATTTGTAAATATAAAAATGAAGAAAGAAGTTATAGTTTTAAACTGTGGTAGTTCCTCCGTAAAGTTTGCGATTATTAATGCTGACACTGGAGAGGCTGGCTTGTCTGGTATTGCTGAGGCTCTTGGTAATAGCGATGCAAGTTTGTCGTATAAGTTTAACGGCAAAAAAGAGAAGCAGGCATTGTCGGAAAAAGCAGGGCATACCGAAGCGTTAAACGCCATCTCTGAAATTATCGCAAACACAGGTGTTCAGCCTATTGCAATCGGACATCGTGTTGTACATGGTGGCGAAAAGTTTAAAGGCGCAGCCCTAGTTGATGATAGCGTACTAGAAGCAATCGAAGATTATGCGAGCATGGCGCCGTTGCATAACATGGCTAACCTAAAAGGCATCGTTACTGCTCAAGCTGCATATCCAGACCTACCTCATGTTGTAGTGTTCGACACTTCTTTTTTCCAAACCCTTCCCCAAAAAGCTTTCATTTATGCGCTGCCTATGTCGCTTTATCGCGAGCACGGCATTAGACGTTATGGTTTCCATGGAACCAGCCACAAGTTCATCCTTGATAGCATGGCAAAAATGCTTGAAAAGCCAGTTTCAGATACCAGCATTATTAGCGCGCACTTAGGCAATGGCTGCAGTGTGTCGGCGATAGAAAAAGGTGTGGCGGTAGATACAAGCCTTGGCTTTATTCCTCTTGAAGGCTTAGTTATGGGCACACGCTGTGGTGATTTGGATCCAAGCCTGCCAGGCACATTGCAGAAAAAACTGGGTAAAACCGCAGACGAAATTAGTGATTTATTAAACAAGCAGTCTGGTTTACTCGGTATTTCAGAGCTAAGCAACGACTGCAGAACCCTCGAAGATGCAGCACTTGAAGGTCATGAAGGCGCTCTACTTGCAATTGAAATTTTCTGTTATCGCTTAGCGAAATACATTGCAGGTTATATGGTGGCAGTGCCAACGTTAGACGCTATTGTCTTCACCGGTGGTATTGGAGAAAACTCGTCGCTTATTCGAGAAAAGACGATGGCATACTTCGCTCACTTTGGTATCAGCCTTGATGAGCAAAGAAATACCGACGCACGTTTTGGCCAAGGTGGAAAGATAACCACAGATTCTGCATCAACCGCCGTTTATGTTGTGCCAACAAATGAAGAATGGGTAATAGCGGCTGAAGCTGCAACCTTCGCTTAAATTCAGTGAGTAATGCCAATGCCTAGGTGTTGGCAACAGCAGGAGTAACTATGTCTCGCAAAATTATGTTGATCCCCGTAGGTACCAGTGTGGGCCTCACTACGGTCAGCATGGGCCTTGTTCGTGCCATAGAGGAACAAGGTATAAAGCTCAATTTCTTTAAGCCCGTGGCTCAACCGCGCAAAGGTGACAACGGGGAAGAGCGTTCTACCGCAATTATTGCGCACCATGCAAGCGTATCGCCAATCGAACCGTTCGGACTTGAATACGTTGAGCGAATGATCAGTAACGACAACACCGATGAGCTTTTAGAAGAAATCATTGAGCGCTTTGAAGAAAAAAGTGTTCATGATGCGGTGACGGTTATTGAAGGGCTGGTAACAACCCGCCATCATCCTTACGCTGAGCGTTTGAACTTAGAGATTAGCCGAGCACTTGATGCCGATATCGTATTCGTGGCGGTGCCAGGTAATGAGTCGACCACGGATATTAATCACCGTCTTGAAATCGTTGTAGACACCTATGGCGGCCACAAAAGTCAAAAAGTGGTTGGCTGTATCTTCAACAAGGTTAACGCGCCTTTTGATGAACATGGTCGACTTCGTGCCGATATCGGTGCTATAGAAGCGCCAGAGCATGACGAAGAACGTACAAAGGCGCTGCGCGACTTACCTATTTTCAAGAAAGGGTTGAGTTTACTTGGCACCATCGACTGGAGTGCCGATTTAGTGTCTCCTCGCGCTACCGACGTTTCAAAGCACCTTAATGCTATTTTGCTTAACGAAGGCGAGTTGGCTGAACGACGATTAAGTAGCGTCACTTTTTGCGCGCGCGAAATTCACAATATGACCCACACCTTGAGGCCAGGTGCACTACTTGTGATGTCAGGCGATCGCAACGATGTTTTTGTGTCGTGCTGTTTAGCGGCGTTAAACGGCACTAAGCTAGGCGCGCTTCTACTTACCGGTGGCTATCAGCCCGATGAAAACATTATGGCGCTGTGCAGCCAAGCCATGGAAACGGGCCTGCCTGTCATGCTTGTAAACTCAAATACATGGCAAACAGCCCAAGCACTTCACGCGTTCAATCAAGAAGTACCGGTTGATGACAGCCAGCGTATTGAGAAAGTGATGGTTCATACAGCGGAAAGTTTAGATGCAAGCTGGGTTAATTCACTAACGCAAAAAGTAGCTCGCCAGAAAAAGCTTTCTCCGTCAGCATTTCGCTTCTATCTTACAAACCGTGCAAGGCAGGTAAACAAACGCATTGTGCTACCTGAAGGTAACGAGCCAAGAACCGTTGTTGCGGCTTCTATCTGTGCTAAGCGTGGTTTAGCGCGCCCAGTACTTATTGGCGATGAAACAGAGATTCGCCGTATAGCAGAGCAGCAAGGTGTAGTACTGAGCGATGGAGTAGAAATACTTTCTCCTAGTGAGATAAAAGATGACTATGTCGAAGGTTTAGTGGCACTGCGCGGTCATAAAGGCGTTACTGAAGTAGTTGCTAAAGAGTTACTAGAAGACAACGTGACTTTAGGCACAATGATGCTTCAGCAGGATGACGTAGACGGATTAGTATCAGGCGCAGTAAATACTACTGCGAACACTATTCGCCCGGCGCTACAGTTAATTAAAACAGCTGAAAACGCCTCGTTAGTATCGTCAGTATTTTTCATGCTACTGCCTGATCAAGTTTTGGTTTACGGCGACTGTGCAATCAACCCTGACCCCAACGCACAGCAGCTAGCCGACATAGCAATTCAGTCTGCTGAATCGGCGCAGATGTTTGGCATTGAACCACGAGTAGCTATGATCAGCTACAGTACAGGCTCGTCAGGTGCAGGCAGCGACGTAGAAAAAGTGCGTGAGGCGACTAAAATTGCGCAAGAACTGCGCCCTGATTTACTTATCGACGGCCCGCTGCAGTACGATGCTGCGGCTATTGAAAGTGTGGGTAAAAGTAAAGCGCCTAATAGCCCGGTTGCGGGTAAAGCAAACGTATTTGTTTTCCCAGATCTAAACACAGGTAACACCACTTATAAAGCGGTGCAGCGTAGCTTTGACTTAGTGTGTATTGGCCCAATGTTGCAAGGCATGAGAAAGCCAGTAAACGATTTAAGCCGCGGTGCGTTAGTGGATGATATCGTATTTACCATAGCCCTTACCGCTATTCAGGCGGCGGGTAATTAACGGTAAATTGTGCATCTAATCCACATATATTAAATGAGAGCGGCGCCCTATGTCAGGCGCCGTTTTTTTAAAGACAGCACTACCCCATAATAATTACACGTTCTCCACCCCTGAACAGCAAATGTTTTAGCCGACATGTTTTTAACTTTCCAAAAAACCTTTCAGATTGTGCTCTACAGGTCTAGTTGCGGTTGATATTGCCTTTCTTTAGTATTATTGCAGTAGCAAAAAGTACAGATACTAGTATCCACAAACCCAATTCCTGCAAGTGGTAATAGGGCGTAAATCCGCGTGTTGCCACAACTGGCGCTGAAATATTACCTGCTATGAATTGAGGTAACCGAGCTGTTACTTCACCTTTGTGATTGATAAAAGCAGTTATGCCGTTGTTTGTAGCTCTAACGACGGGGCGCCCTAGTTCGAGTGCGCGCATTTGCGCTATCTGCAAATGCTGAGCAGGGCCATGGGAGTGCCCAAACCACGCGTCGTTACTTACGGTAATGATCATGTCCGTATCTTCATTTACATTTGCCATTACTTGGTGAGGAAACGCAATTTCAAAACAGATAGCGGGCGCTAAGCGAATGCCATTAGCTTCAAGGTTAGCCTGCTGATAGTCACCACGAGAAAATGACGACATTGGCAAGTCGAATAGGGGGGCGAGAGGGCGAAGCCAGTCTTCAAAAGGAACAAACTCACCTACAGGTAACAGGTGGTGCTTCGAAAAACGGTTATTGTGGAAGTATTGGTAATCCGGATACGTAGCATCTGGCGTGCGTTTACCTAGCACAATTAGGTTGTTCCACGCTTCGTCGGTTTCCCAATTATAATTTACAATACCGGTTATAAGTGCGGTGTTCTCTTGAAAGGCTCTTTCATTAACTTTAGCAAGATAAGGTTGTGCCAAAGGCTCAAGCTTAGGAACAGCCGCTTCAGGCCAGATAATCAAGTCGTTATCCCACAAGCTTTCGGTTAAATTCCAATACGTGTCCATGGTTGGGCCATCTTGCTCTGGCAACCAACGCAAGCTTTGCGCAATATTGCCCTGAGCCATGCCTATCGAGTAGGTCTTTTGTGGCTCAACCCAATTATGCTGTTTAAGCAGGTATCCGCTGGTAAACAGACACAGCGCCACCAATGTGGCATTAGCAAAAGTTCGCTTATTATGTATTAAAGCAAATAGGGTAGCACTAATAACGATAAGCGCGCTTATTCCCGTTTCGCCAATAATAGGTGCAAAGCCAGACAGCGGGCTTTCTAACTGGCTGTAGCCTAACGATAGCCATGGAAAACCACTTAACATCCAGCTTCTAAGCCATTCAGCTACAATCCAGAAAAATGGAAGTGCCATAGGCCACAGCTGTGGCGAAAAATATTTTGCAGTGAACTTCGTCGCAAGTGCTGGGTATAGCGCTAAATAACCGCATAGCAATGCCATGAGTGCGATAGAGGCAATAAGCGGAAGGCCACCAAAATCAGCAATGCTCACATGAACCCAGCTTATGCCAGCCCCAAACCAGCCTGCGCCAAATAACCAACCGGCTAAAAACGGGCGATGTTTCAGCTTTATCACCTGACGTATGGCAAGTGCAAGCGTAGGAATAGTTAAAAGCCACATGTTAAAGGGAGCGAAAGCAAGGGTTAAGCTTGCACCACTTAGTAAAAGAAGAAGGTGGGGAGTAAACCGTTTCAGCATAGGGGTCATCTGATCGTGGTTGATAGGATTGTTACATCAACATAGGGTAAGCATACATAAATCATGCTGCCCTATGCTGAAACAGAAGTTGTTTGAATTACTTCACTATTCTAGCGAAGGCACTGAAACCTTAAGCTGAATAAGTCGGCGCTTATCAGAGTTTGTCACTTTAAACTGAATATCGCCAATGGTGATTTCATCATTAGTTTCAGGCATATGACCAAACGCTTTCAGCACAATACCGCCAATAGTGTCGGCTTCCTCTTCGCTAAACTTGGTCTCAAAGAACTCATTAAAATCATCAACTGGGGTTAAGGCTTTAACAGAGTAGGTCGACTTATTTAATGGGCGAATATCATCGGTACCATCATCTTCGGTATCGTATTCGTCTTCAATTTCACCCACGATAATCTCTAGAATATCTTCAATCGTGACTAGACCAGACACACCGCCATATTCATCTACAACAATGGCCATGTGGTAGCGTTGCTGACGGAACTCTTTAAGCAGAACGTCTACGCGTTTACTTTCTGGAACAATAACCGCTGGGCGAAGAATATCGCGAAGGTTGAATTCTTTTTCCGCGTTGAATGCAAAAGCTAAAAGGTCTTTTGCTAATAAAATACCTTCAATGTGGTCTTTATCTTCGCTGATAACGGGAAAGCGGGAGTGGGCAGATTCGAGCATTACAGGTAAAAATTCTTCTACCTTTTGCTCTACATCTATAGTGGTCATTTGAGCGCGAGGGATCATAATATCCCTTACTCGCATTTCATTTACCCCAATTACCCCTTCAATCATTTCACGGGTTTGTGGGTCTATGATTTCGTTTTGTTCAGCATCACTAATAACTGATACCAACTCTTCTTTACTTCTCGGCTCGCCAGAAATTGAATTTTTTAGTTTATCTAACCAACTCTTGCCTGATGAGCCGTTGGTAGAGTGAGGATTATCGTCGCTCATAATGTCCGTTTAATTGTTAGTTCAACGCCAACGTTAAAATGGTTCTTGCTGGTCGTCAATGTTTTATTGTTATTAAGTATTAAAGTGCTTAGCTAACAATGGTTTATGTTGAATTGTTAATTAATAGATTCGTAAGGATCAGCAATGCCAAGGTGCGCAAGAATATCAATTTCCTTGCTTTCCATTTCCTCAGCTTCCGCATCATCAATGTGGTCGTAACCCATTAAATGCAATAGCCCGTGAACCGTCATGTGCGCGTAGTGGTCACTTACTCGCTTTTGTTGCTCTTTAGCTTCTCGGCTAATAACAGGAGCACAAATAACTAAGTCGCCTAATAAGTTAATTTCAATGCCGGGAGGCGCTTCGAAGGGAAACGATAGCACGTTTGTCGGTTTGTCTTTGCCTCGGTACTCATGGTTGAGGTTTTGGCTTTCTGCTTCGTCGGTAAAGCGAATCGTGACTTCTTGCTCTGTTAATCCTTCGTACTTGAGCACGGCGTTAGCCCAACGCTCAAGCTCTGAAGGTGAGGGAATGGCCGACAAAATGGCCTCGTCACCTTCAAATGCTTGCTGTACATCAATAATGGCACTCACGATGCGTTGTCGTCTTTCGTTTGCGTGGCATTATCGTTTTGAGAAGCCTGTTCACGTTGAAGTCGCAACGCTTCTTCTTTACGTGCTTTGCGAAGACGCTCTTGTTCAGCATCGTGCACTTCATAGGCTCTTACGATACGCGCAACCACAGGGTGGCGAACCACGTCTTCAGCGTTAAAGAAGTTAAACGAAATATCATCCACTTCACTTAACACTTCAATAGCATGACGAAGACCTGATTTTGCACCGCGAGGTAAGTCTACCTGTGTGATGTCACCGGTGATCACTGCTTTTGAATTGAAGCCAATACGGGTTAAGAACATTTTCATTTGCTCTACCGTCGTGTTTTGGCTCTCATCTAAAATGATAAAGGCGTCGTTCAGCGTTCGACCACGCATATAGGCAAGCGGCGCAACCTCTATCACGTTGCGCTCCATAAGCTTTTCTACTTTTTCAAAGCCCAACATTTCAAAAAGGGCGTCGTAAAGCGGACGAAGGTACGGGTCAACTTTTTGTGAAAGGTCGCCGGGCAAGAAACCGAGTTTTTCACCCGCTTCTACCGCAGGGCGGGTAAGCAAGATGCGGCGAATTTCTTGTCGCTCTAGCGCATCCACAGCAGCGGCAACGGCTAGGTAGGTTTTACCCGTACCGGCAGGTCCAATACCAAAAGTAATATCGTGGTTTACAATGTTCGCCACATATTGCGCTTGGTTAGGGTTACGCGGCTTAATCACACCGCGCTTGGTCTTAATATTCACTTCTTTGCCGTAGCCGCCGGTTGCGTCTTTTTCAATAACGCGGGCTTCTTGAATGGCAAGATGAACTTGTTCTGCTTCTAGCTCGGGAATACGACCTTTAATAGGCTGGGTTTCTATGTAAAGAAGCTTAAGTAATTCGCTAGCACTTTTTATTTGCTGCGGTTCACCCAACACTTTGAACGCGTTATTGCGGTAGGTAATCTCTACGCCTAACCTGCGCTCAATTTGTTTAATGTTGTCATCAAAGGGGCCACATAAACTCGACAAACGTTTGCTATCTGCCGGTTCTAATTCAAATTCGTTACTAACCAATGTACTCAAGCTACTTTTTTCCTCGCTATAAAATGTATTTAGGCTGGGTTAAATTGACCCACGCCAAGTTCATCGGGCAAATCTGCCTGATGCTTTGCCATGATAGATTGGGGCGAAACGGCAACACGCAAGCCCATTTCACTTTCTCTTCTTACAACTTCGCCACGTAGTGAGTTGGTAAATACGTCAGTGATGTTTACGTCAACGAATTCGCCAATCATGTCTGGTGTGCCTTCGAAGTTTACTACACGGTTATTTTCAGTACGTCCCGAAAGCTCCATTGGGTTTTTCTTTGACGGACCTTCAACCAAAATTCGCTGCTCTGTGCCAACCATATGACGAGCAATACGAAGGGCCTGTTGCGTAATACGCTGCTGTAATAGGTGAAGTCGTTGCTTCTTAGTTTCTTCGCTTACATCATCTACTGCGTCGGCAGCAGGCGTGCCCGGGCGAGCACTGTAAATAAAGCTGAAACTAAGGTCGTAATCGACTGCTTGAATCAAATCCATGGTGGCTTCAAAGTCGGCATCTGTTTCACCTGGGAAACCAATAATGAAGTCGCTCGACAAGCTAATGTTCGGGCGAATTTTCTTCAGCTTACGCATTTTAGACTTGTATTCGATTGCTGTATGGCCACGCTTCATCAAGTTCAATATACGGTCAGAGCCGCTTTGAACAGGCAAATGTAGGTGGTCTACTAACTCCGGTATAGACGCGTATGCTTCTATAATGTCATCAGTAAATTCAACCGGGTGTGAGGTGGTGTAACGAATTCTGTCGATACCGTCTATGGCCGCTACTAATTCAAGCAGCTCAGAGAAACGACAAATTGTACCGTCGTAATTTTCACCGCGATACGCGTTAACGTTTTGACCTAGAAGATTGACTTCACGCACGCCTTGACCTGCAAGCTGAGCGATTTCAAGCAATACGTCGTCAACAGGGCGACTAACTTCTTCACCACGGGTGTAAGGCACAACACAGAACGTGCAGTATTTTGAACAGCCTTCCATAATTGAAACGAACGCCGTTGGACCTTCAGCACGTGGCTCAGGCAAACGGTCGAATTTTTCAATTTCCGGGAAGCTTACGTCAATGACTGACTTTGCGCCGCCCTGAAGCTGATTAATCATTTCAGGCAGGCGGTGCAGTGTTTGTGGACCAAATACTAAGTCTACAAATGGCGCGCGTTGGCGAATAGTATCGCCTTCTTGAGAGGCTACACAGCCGCCCACACCGATAATAAGTTCAGGTTTATCTTGCTTAAGTGTTTTCCAACGTCCCAGCTGGTGGAACACCTTTTCCTGTGCTTTTTCACGAATAGAGCAGGTGTTAAGCAAGATAACATCGGCTTCTTCAGCACTTTCAGCAGCACTGTAGCCATGCGTTGAGTCTAGTAAGTCTGCCATTTTCTCCGAGTCGTACTCGTTCATTTGGCAGCCCCAGGTTTTGATATACAGCTTTTTAGTCATAACAACTATTCGATAACCTGTTAGTGTTCCTGTAAGTGAAAGCAGTTTCACCCTTTTTAAGCAAAGGTCGCTGCCAGAATGTTGTTTTACGAGCAGCGCTTAAATCGCTACGCAAAAAACAGTGATAGTGTCAGTTACAGGAAGATGTTCAAAATAGCCGCATATTTTACCTGTTATGTAAGCATATTCCCAGTATCTTGAGACGATTCGTTAAGAATTGATCTAGGGCATACCAGTTCTACGTTTTACTTCACAGCGCTTTGTGTTTTAAGACATAATGCAAGTGCGTGTTTTAAGGAGAGTAAATGGTCGATTTTTGTATAAATGGTGGCGGAATGGTGGGTGCTGCACTGGCACTCGGACTTGCGCAGCAGCATTTCAAGGTAGTGGTAATTGAGCCTTATTTACCGGCCCCATTTAACCCCGAGGATGGGCCTGACTTAAGAGTTTCAGCTATCAGCGAAGCGTCGGTCACGCTGCTAAAAGCCTTGGGTGCTTGGGACTACATTGCTGCCATGCGCGTTAAACCCTACACCGGTCTTAGCGTGTGGGACGACCCTTCACATCGAACAGATTTCACTGCACAAAGTATCGACATGCCGCAATTGGGCTTTTTTGTGGAAAACCGATTGTTGCAGCTGGGGTGCCACCAAGCATTAAAGCAGTGTGAAAATGTTGAGCTTATCACTGGTCAAATGGTGCAAGATATTCAGTTAGCGAATACGGCAAAGGTCAACCTCTCAAACGGCAGAACCATTGAAGCCAAGTGGCTTGTTGGCGCAGATGGCGCAAACTCACAGGTAAGAAAGGCGGCCGGCATAGGCACCACAGGTTGGCAATATGCGCAGCAGGCAATGGGGATCACCGTTAAGATGGAGAACGCCGTTGAACCTGTAACCTGGCAGCAGTTTACATCAAACGGCCCCAAAGCCTTTTTGCCCATGTTTGATAACTACGCCTCGCTCGTTTGGTATGACTCGCCTGACGAATTAAAACGGATTAAAAGTTTAAAAGCGAGCCAACTTGAAAGTGAAATTCTTAAAACGTTTCCCGATGAATTGACCGAAAATGGCAATCGCTTTTCGGTTATTGATAAAGCGATTTTTCCGCTTACCCGTTCCCATGCTAATCAATACGTTAAAGGCAGATGTGTGTTAGTTGGTGATGCAGCACACACCATTAATCCACTTGCGGGGCAGGGCGTTAACTTAGGGTTTAAAGACGTAGAAGCGTTTCTTTCTGTGAGTTCAGAGTTTAAACCTAATGGTAACGACAGCCACTTGTCGATAATCAATAAAGCATTTTCGCAAAGACTTATCAAAAACTATGAAAGGCCACGTAAACGAGATAACTTGGTGATGATGACGGCAATGGATGGGTTTTACACCTTGTTTAGCAATGACGTTGCCCCCATAAAATGGATAAGAAATCAGCTTCTTTCTGTGGCGCAGCGTATAGAGCCTGCTAAACAAGAAGTGCTCAAGTATGCGATAGGGTTGCGATAATGGAAGTGTTAATTTTACTGGCGGTATTGTTTGGTGCACTGGCATTGATTATACCGCTTATAGAGCGTTCTAAAATGCGAATCAGTAACGAGGATGCAGCAAAATGGGCTAAGTGGATTTGGCCTTTAATGGGAATTTTGCTGATTGCTCAGTTATTGCGGTTGCTGTTCTCTTAGTCGCTTATGCTTGCGTTTAAAAAGCCATAAAGTCTAGGCACTTGCTAATGTTAATTCGCTTGATTTTTAAAAAGGTTCAAAGGAATGACCGTACAATTCTCGCAAGGGTTCTCTAATCAATGTCCACAAGTCAATTTAAAGGGTTATAGCCTTTATTATATTTGGCAAGGGCATCCAGCAGACAAGGGTGAAAAACACTTTTATCAGTTGAAAAGTAAACCTGATCCCGAAAAGGTAGAGGTGATGTCTGCCTGCTGGGATGGCTACACAGGCAGTTACCAGCTAACTGCAGAAGGAAGGCTCATTCTCACTCGGTTTCATTACTTCCTTCCCGACGGTTTGGGCGAGTCTGATGACTTACTTGAGGAGCTGCACGGCGACTTTTACTTAGAGTTTAGAACCCACTTTGAGGGTGATCAGCTATACGTACCTTTCACTGAGGGTAAAGTGGCTATTGACCAGAAACAGTGGGTGGAGATAAAGCGAACCTATATCAATCCGAAATCGAACAACACTGTTTTTTTCGCTTGGTTTAAACGGCTCATACCGAACCGCTTATTTAAATAAACCATCGCCTAATCAATTGATTTCATAGCACTTGTTGTGAAATGTGCAGCTTCACTTTTTGTAAATCTTCATCTACATTAATGGGTTTGTTGCGGCCATTGCCCTTTTAAATCGACCATAACCTTGTCGATCATCTGGGTGGTTGCTAGATTTTCATCTTGCATAAGCGCAAACGCGCGTAAACCCACAAATTGATTTTGAAGCCACTCCGCAGCCAGTTTTGCTGGTGTCTGTTCAGGCAGTTCACCTTTTTCGATACAGGCTTCAATAATATCTCTAAAACCAGCCTTGAGAGTTTGCATGCTCTCAAGTACTGCTTTTTTGGCTATATCACCGATGATATCTAATTCAGCAATAGACTTTACCAGTAAGCATTGGCGCATGTAGCGTTGTTCGTCGGGGCCAGTTAACGCTGTTTCAAAAAAATGATAAAGCGCGCCAAGCGGCGACTCAGCTTCTGCTACCTGCTTCAAGCGTTTTTCACTGTTCTGTGCGTATTGTTCTATGACAAGCTTAAACAAGCCTTCTTTGCTTTGAAAGCGAGCATAGATACTACCCGGGCGCATATCCAATGCCTGCTGAATATCACGCATACCTGCCGCCTGAAAGCCTCGCTGCCAAAAAAGCGTAGTGGCTTTTTCTATAATTTCATCGTGGTCATATTTCATCGCTGCATACCTTATACGTGAATATTTTGAACATGTGTTCAATTATCGCTTGAACGATCGTTCAAGTAAACCTATTATTATCACCATAACGACTTGTGAGGAGCGTAACGCGCCACTCACGTTTTTGTTCACATCAATAGGAGAGTGACATGAGCGACTTTACTTTACACACAAAAGAAACTGCTCCAGAAGCAGCAAAGCCACTAATCGATAATTCTGTAAGCGCATTTGGTATGCTGCCTAACCTTCACGCGGTAATGGCAGAAGCGCCAACGCTACTTGAAGGTTATCAGGTGCTACACAAGCTGGCGCAAGAGACTTCGTTCAACGCAGAAGAGCTAACAGTGGTTTGGCAGGCCGTTAACGTTGAACACGCTTGCCATTACTGTGTTCCAGCACACACAGGCATTGCTAAGAGCATGAAAGTACGCGATGATTTAATTGAAGAGTTACGTAACGACGAAGCTCTGTCTGACAGCAAACTGAATACGCTGAAAGACACCGTGCTTGCCGTTACTCGTGGTCGAGGCAATGTTGACAGCGCGCAGCTAGATGCATTCTATGCTGCTGGCTACAAACACCAGCAGCTACTAGAAATTATTCTTATTTTGGCTCAAAAAGTAATGAGTAACTATACGAACCACTTGGCCGAAACACCGGTTGATGAGCCGTTCAAACAATTTGAATGGTCACCTAAGTAAAATTCGGTAAAGCCTATAAAAACGGAAGCACAGCTTCCGTTTTTTGTTTTAGCCTATCTTACTTACAAAGTGAGAAACGCTGGATAAAAGTGCACGTACTGGCGCAGCTATAATAAGCACAGTTAGTGTGTTTTGAACTGTCGAAGGTAATATTTAGGAAGCCAAAGGTAGTTGAGGACTCAGCTCTTCTACGGTTTCAATTGCGACTAGCTCTTCATAACCTTTCTGCTGCAGTAAGGTTTTCAAATCATCGCAGCTACTACATTTGTTTCTTTTGGCGATAGCCACCGCTTCAATAAAGCACGAGAGGTGAGTTATAGATTGTGCCTGTGTCATGGTCTACTTTACTTCTTTTTTACTTAAATTCGTAATTGATACTTTCAAAACAAGACTATGGCTCAACCTGAAGTCACTCATGTGACAACGCTATGACGCTTTTAAGAAAAAAATAGGAGATAAGATAAATCCCTCTTGAAGTGTATATACGTATGCTATACATTTTTAGCTCGAATGGAGTAAGCTGATCTTACTAAAGAGTTAAAGTGTCTGAGAAAAACAATAAAAAGAAGAAAAAGAATAGTCAGATGATTATTCGCATTAACGACGAAGAGCGAGCGCAATTTATAGCCTTGTGTGAAGAGTTGGATACATCTGCCGCTCGAGAGGTAAGACGCTTTATTCGAGAATATATCGCTAAACATGGCGAACAATAATCGCGTTGCTAAATCATTCTTAGTAAAAGCGACACTACAAACAATGATAAGGACTTAAATCATGGCTAAGAAAAAAGAGCTTAAAAAAGAAATAAAAGTTACAAAAGCTAAAATTGCTAAGCAAGAAGGGAAGCTTAAAAAGCTTAAGAAGAAGCTAAAAAAAGCGTAAGTGCTAAGTAGAACGAAATAGTGTAAAAAGCGAGACTGTAACTAATTTTGTGTAACTGCCTATCTCAATTTACTCTATAGAGAGTTAAGGATAGGCAGATGAACATGAATAAGAAAGAGCTTGAAGCTTTCGCTAAGGAAGCGGCTGAGGGTATTAAAACGCCTGAGGACTTAAACGAATTTAGTCAGATGTTGAAGAAAATCACCGTC
>NZ_BAAJLT010000017.1:0-89258 GCF_057552975.1 Alteromonas sp. 5NW40-0090 | reverse complement strand
TTTCTGCAGAAAGAAAAAGTTGGGGTCAGAGTCACGACTCTGACCCCATTATTTGTAGGGCTTGCTTCTATAGCGCTTCTTTCAAGAGTTCGAAACTGTACCGTAAAGTATTTGATACCTGCTTGCGTGTATTGGTTTCTTGCTCATCTATCTTTTAATTACTAGTTTTTATATAAAGAGTTTCACGATAGAAAAGGCTTCAACTTTTAGATAGTGTTTTTTAATGTACTTAAAAATTAGTTTTGCTATTGCCTTATTGTTTCTGGCTAGTGTTGTAAATGGACAGGAAGTAAGCAAGCCGTTAGTTAAAGATAATACCATCATACTTGGGGTAGTTGAGTTTCCTCCCTTGGTTATCAAAGATAATGAAGGGTTTGGTTGTCACGGTGAGGCTGTAACGATTTCAAGGACAATACTCGAGTTAGTAGGGTATAAAGTGGTCGTAGAGTGCCCGCCTCCAGCTCGCCTTTTTAAGCGAATTCGACAAGGCAAAGTAGACATAACTCTCAATGTTAAGAGCACCAAAGCGTTAGAAAACCATGTCACTTTTGTTGAAAAGCCGTTTAGCTATCTATCGCTAGTCTTATTAACAAATACAAGCCTAGAGAGCAACAAGACTGTTGCTGCAATAAGAGGTTATGATTATGTTGGCTTAAGACAGGAACTAGCAGATGCCAACTTTATATTCTTTGATATGCCTAATAGCACTGATGCTATTCAACTGTTTCAATTCGGTCGCACAACGCACCTGGTAACTTACGAAGCACCATACCTCTATCACATAGACCGTGTAACCGATAATATCAGTGGTTTAACAGTATCAATACGTCGTGATATTCCAACTTTCTTTGCTGTATCTGACAAGAGTAAAAGGAAAGATGAATTATTGGAAAAACTAACAGGTCTATTTAAGCTTTCAGAAAGTAGTACGGTGATCGAACAAATTCAAACTATGAATAAGTAAGAGGGAAGTTACTTTATAAATGGCGAACTACTAGTGAGCGCTTTTGTGAACCTTAATAAATTCAAACAAAATCATTGATATAGAGTTTACTTGAAAAAAAGTTAATTTTTTATGAAATTTCATTGCGGGTAGGAAGGTCTTCTTAAGTACACGTGCTTACTGTACGTCAAACATGACTAACATTATTGAGGGTAGAACAATGAAACAAATCAAAAAATCATCAGTAGCGACAGCGTTGGGTGCAGTTGTAATTGGCTCTTTGGCGTCAACGGTTGCAGTAGCAGATGTAAATCCATTTGGCATGCAAGCACTAGAGTCTGGTTACAGCCAATTCGCTGCAGAAGGCAAGTGCGGTGAAGGTAAATGTGGCGGCGACAAAGCAGAGAAAGAAGGCAAGTGCGGCGGCGACAAGAAAGCTGACAAAGAAGGCAAGTGCGGTGAAGGTAAGTGTGGCGACGACAAGAAAGCTGACAAAGAAGGCAAGTGCGGTGAAGGTAAGTGCGGCGGCGACAAGAAAGCTGCTAAAGAAGGCAAGTGCGGTGAAGGTAAGTGTGGCGGCGACAAGAAAGCTGCTAAAGAAGGTAAGTGCGGCGAAGGCAAATGCGGTAGCATGTAATCGTTATTCAATTAACATTGTGTAGTGTGAGATAAAATGATGTAAGGCTACACGTGTTAAGGTTAGCAACAAATGGCTGTCGAATGATGGCCATTTTTGTCTAAAAACGAACGTTGCTATTGTTCAATCCCATGCCGTAAAGGGGAAGATATGAAAAACATCTGTGGCGCAGGTCTCGGATTTCGTCGGGAAATGCTTATAGAGCTTTCACCTACATTGCCATCTGAGGTCGATTTTTGGGAAGTAGCCCCTGAAAATTGGATCCCACTTGGTGGGAAGTACCAAGAACAATTTCAGCAAGCATCTTCGCAAGCTCCCTTTACAACGCATGGTTTATCTTTGTCTATCGGAAGTAGCGATAAACTAGATGTCGAGTTTGTAAAAACCGTTAAGCGATTTTTAGATGCAAACAATATTGCATTGTATAGCGAGCACTTAAGCTTTTGTTCTGGCAACGGTCATATGTACGATCTGATGCCAATTCCTTTTACTGAAGACGCAATTAAGCACGTAGTATCTCGAATTGTTCAAGTTCAAGATATTATCGAACGCCCTCTAGTATTAGAAAATGTCTCTTATTACATTGCACCAGGTCAAGAGATGGATGAGCTTGAATTTACCAAGAGCATACTAAAAGAATCGGGTTGCAAAATGCTTCTCGACGTAAACAATGTTTACGTAAACAGTATCAACCATAAATACGATGCGAAAGCCTTTATAAACGGATTGCCCTCAGACAAAATTGTCTATGGACATATTGCTGGTCACTATGATGAAGCTGAGGATTTAAAGGTCGATACCCACGGGGCAGATGTCATTGAGCCCGTTTGGGATTTGTTGGAGCACGCTTACCTCACTCACGGTGTATTTCCGACATTACTAGAGCGTGATTTTAATATTCCGCCGTTAAGCGAATTACTGGCAGAAGTGAAGAAAATTAAGCAAATTCAAGCGAAATGCGAAGCTGTTCGAGTGTCAAACGTTAAAGGAAGTGTCGCGTGACTCAGTCATTTCAAACCACTCAAAAAACGTTCGTTGATGCGATCAAAGACCCACAGACATTTGGTGATACCGACGCTGACCGCATTCGTCGGATGAAAATCTATCAGTCCCTGTTTTTTAACAACATTGATAACTTTGTCAGTACCGGTTTTCCAGTTTTAAAATCTATTGTGGTTAAGCAGCATGGCGAAAAAGGGTGGGAGAGTATGGTGCGTCAGTTCTTTATTGAGCACGAGTGTCGTTCCCCCTATTTTGCAGAGATAAGTAAAGAGTTCGTTGAGTACCTTTCAACAGAGCCAACTTTCGATATTACTCTGCCCGACTTTGCTGCAGAGCTTGCTCACTATGAGTGGCTTGAGCTTGACGTTAGTATCAGAAAAAATGAAGACAATGTTGAGTTCTATCAACAAGGAGATAACGTTACCGCAATCAGGGTGTCACCGTATGCATCGTTGGCGGCATACCAGTTTGAAGTCCATTTAATTGGTGAGGATTATATCCCAGAGCAACCTGCCCAAGAACAGCAGTTCTACGTTGTTTACAGAGATCGTGAGTTTGACGTTCAATTTGCTCATGTTAATCCGGTGACGGCTATTTTAGTCAACACGCTGGAACAAGTTGAACTGGGGATGGGAATAGAACAATTAGCTGAGTCGTTGTGCCAACAAATTCCCCAAATTCCTTCAAACGTGCTTATAAATGGTATGAACCAGACCCTTACTGACATGCTACAAAAAGGAATACTGCTTCCAGTATCCTAAGTAACCATTACTATTTACCTGCTTTATATTAAACTTTCGCCAGGATCTGGTCTGAAAGTGAGCGATCGGTCATATTAGCGCTGTCAATCGGGCTTGCTTTCGATTAACATTTAGCACCATTTTTTTGTTCACAAAATTGTTTAGGTAGTGCAAATGGCTGACAATTCAGATTTCAAAGAAGTCTATAACAAGTGGTACTTTCTAGCATCGCTAGTAACTCTAATCGCGTTCCCGTTGATGCATATCATCGCCGGCTGGTTCACCTTCTGGTTATAACGCAGACATTCAAGGCATAATTGTGACTGCAGAATATATTAAATCAGTAGTGAAAACCGTACCTGACTATCCAAAGCCAGGTATTTTATTTAGAGATGTGACCAGCGTTTTAGAAGATCACAAAGCATTTAGTAGCTGTATCTCGTTACTTGTAGAAAAGTATCAAGGTATGGGATTTACCAAGATAGCAGGTACTGAAGCGCGCGGGTTTCTTTTTGGTGCGCCATTGGCCATCGAAATGGGTATTGGTTTTGTTCCAGTGAGAAAACCCAACAAACTTCCTCGTGAAGTAGTTAGTGAAAGCTACGAGCTTGAATATGGCATGGATACATTGGAAATCCATAAAGATGCCATTGAGCCCGGCGATAAAGTGCTTCTTATTGACGATTTACTTGCAACAGGTGGAACGATAGCCGCTTCTGCAAAACTAATTCGTTCATTGGGCGGTGAAATAAATCACGCAGGTTTTGTGATTAATTTACCAGACCTAGGTGGCGAAAAGAAATTGAGTGCGCTTGATATAGAAAGCTACTCTATTTGTGAGTTTGAAGGCGAATAATCGCTATAAAGCATAATTAGCAAAAGGCGAAATACGTAATAATGAGTTATCAGGTACTAGCAAGGAAGTGGCGACCAGGCAAGTTCAGCGAACTTGTGGGTCAGGAACATGTTGTCTCTGCCATTTCAAATGCTTTGGATAACGATCGTCTACACCACGCTTATCTGTTTACAGGTACGCGAGGCGTAGGTAAAACCACAATTGCACGTATTTTTTCGAAAAGCCTTAACTGCGAAGAAGGACAAGGGGCAAACCCTTGCGGTCAATGTAACACCTGTAAAGAAATAGAGCAGGGCAACTACGTTGATTTGTTAGAGATTGACGCCGCATCAAGAACAAAAGTTGAGGATACTCGCGAGCTTCTTGATAACGTGCAATACAAACCCACTCGCGGGCGTTACAAAGTGTACCTTATCGATGAGGTACACATGCTTTCAAAACACAGCTTTAACGCGCTGTTAAAAACGCTGGAAGAACCACCTCCACACGTTAAGTTTTTACTGGCGACCACCGATCCTCAAAAGCTTCCGATAACCATTTTATCCCGTTGCTTGCAGTTTAACTTGAAAGCCATGTCTCGGGAGCAGATTGTTGGACAGCTGCAGCACATTTTAGAGCATGAACAGCTACCTTTCGAGCCACAAGCGCTAGCGCTTTTGGCAAGAGCCGCCCAAGGCAGTATGCGTGATGCGCTGAGTTTAACTGACCAAGCGATTGCACAGGGTGGAAATCAAGTGCTGGCATCGGTGGTAACCGATATGCTGGGGCTGATGGACAAGAACCAGTTGCTTAAAGTGGTTCATGCGGTGGTAAGTAAAAGTCCTGCTGATGTATTGCAATTAGTTAATGACATCGCAGAGCAAGCCCCCGATTATGACAACGTACACAGCGAATTGGCTAGCCTGCTACACCAAATAGCGTTAACGCAATGGGTGCCTGAAGCATGTAAGCTAGAAACCACATCGGCTAAAGCGATATTTCAATTAGCGAAAACTATTCCAGCAGAGCAAGTGCAGTTGCTTTATCAAATCGCGCTGCAAGGAAGAAAAGACCTACCGTTTGCTGCTGATGGAAAAAGTGCGTTCGAAATGACATTGATGCGAATGATGTCGTTTGCTCCAAACACCCCCATCGACGACACCGCAAGTGAGATTGAAAACGGGAGGAGTGAGCATAGTTTACCTGTAGATCATGCTTCTTCCAGTGGTGGTCCGGGAAACGTCGGTAAGCAGGAGGAAGCGCCGTTAAGCGAAACTTCTGCAACCAGTGTGCAGGAGGAAACGCCTTCACATCTATCGGTTGAATCTACCTCTGCTCAGTCGTCAGAAAGTGCGCCATCTACCCCTGATACACTTGCTACATCAATAATTGAAAAAGAGCAGCAAGAACAATCGACGTCTCCATTCGAATCACAGCAAGAGCAGGAAAATGCGGCCGCTGATGAAAGCGAGTTGAGTGGAAGTGATACTCTGTCGGCGCTACCTCATGCAGAGTCAGGTGCAACGTCGACTCAAACAACAGCACTTGAGCGTGATGCTTCACATGATGATGAGTCCGTAAAGCCAGCTCCAACTTCGTCTATTGAAGAACTACCCGTAGAAAACACCGCGGTACAAGCGGTACAAACAGAAAGCGTTGCTACAGAGCTTGAACCAACGCCAAGTGAAGTCAGTGCGCCCCATAACGAAGCCGTGCAACATTTCGATGGACCTCCGTTAGATGCGTACATGGACGATATGCCACCTCCGTCAGAAGGTGATGGCTCCTTAGGTTTTGAAGGTTTTCAAAGCGCTGATGGCTCTTATGACGCTGAGGGCTCTTATGACGCTGAAGGCTCTTATGACGCTGAAGGCTCTCATGACGCTGAAGGCTTTCATGACGCTGAAGGCTCTCATAACGCTAAAGGCTCTGACAAAAACAGCGAATCGTTGGCGCACGAGAACGAAGCGTCCTCATTAACCGCCGAAGAGCAGCTGACTTCTACGGCTGATATGTTGGCACTTCGTCAAAAGTTGAAGCAAAGAAAAGCACAAGACGCAGAGGCAAAAAGTACCAGCGCCGCAAATGCTAAGACCGAAAGTGCAAGTGATATTCAAGCGCGCTTTACCAGAAGTAAAGCTGAGGCTTTGAGTACTGCACAAACTGCACATGGAGTTAACAAGGGTAGCGATAATAGTGCAGGGCAGCCTAGTGCTGATAACGAAATCAAGAGGGGGGATTTAAACCCCGTTGGGCATGAAGACAACCGTGAGCTGCAAGACCATAGCCCTGAGCCTCTAAATAATAGCCTAGAGCTTAAAGAGAGCAGCCCAGAGCTTAGAGAGAACAGCCCGGAGCGTATAGATAGCGGCTCAGAACATAAAGATAATAGTGTTGCGCGCGGTGACACTCCTCAACTGGAAAGTACAAATTCAGGCTCGTCCTTAGGTAAAACTCTCGCGCATTCTTCTGACACTATGCAAACTTGCGAGTCAGAAAAGAATCATTCTAGCTCAAACCACACGAGCGACTTCTCGCTTGATGAATTTGAAGAGGATATGCCTTTTTCAAATGACGAATCTGAGGCGCAATCAAACTCGGAAACACCGGTTGAGGATATGCCACCTTGGGCTACTGATTACGATAATCAACCACCTCAACACGTTGAAGGTGCTGATTATGTTGAAGCGCCCTCAGATAGTAGCTCCAATTACGACAGTGCTCCAGATCAGATGGAAAGTGCGGGAGATCGGTCTTTTGCGCGGGATGCTCTAAATTTTGATACGCCGCTGAGCAGTACCTATGACGGGCAGTTAAAAGCGTACTTAAATGACGGAAGCAAATTAACTCACGCTAGCCAAATTGACGAATGGAGCAATCTAGTTGAGCAAATGCCAGTTGCTGGTCTACTCAAACAATTGGTGCTGCACGCATCTTTTTCTCGTACGGGCAATCAAGTGTCCCTTGAAATTGACCATAGTCAGACGCATTTATTAAATGATAGTGCGAAAAAGCAATTGGTTGATGCAATCCATCATGGGTTGGGTGAAAACGTTGAAGTAAATATCACGTTAGGTGAACCAGCATCTACACCTTTTGCGTTACAACAAGAGATTCATGCCATGCGCCATGCGCATGCACACTCGGTGATTAAAACCGACGATACAATTCAAGCATTGCTATCGACTTTCGATGCGTCAGTGCTAACCGATTCGGTTAAAGCGCGATAGCAAAATTATTAACACCAAAACGAAGCGAGACAAAAATTATGTTTAAAGGTGGAATGGGCAATATCATGAAGCAGGCGCAGCAAATGCAAGAGCGCATGCAAAAAGCACAAGACGACCTAGCCAAAATTGAAGTAACAGGTGAAGCGGGTGCAGGCATGGTTAAAGTAACCATGACGTGCAACCACAACGTACGTCGTGTAGACATTGATGAGTCATTGATGGACGACGACAAAGATATGGTTGAAGATTTGGTTGCTGCAGCATTTAACGACGCGGTACGTCGAGTTCAAGAAACTAGTAAAGAGAAGATGGGTGATGTAACTGGCGGAATGCCACTACCTCCTGGCTTCAAAATGCCGTTTTAGGCAAACTACATTACTCTAAGCCGTCTACTCTAAAGCTTGTTAAACCAGTTAAACAAGCTGAGCAATATAGAGGGCTAAAGTGCTAATAAAGCTCTGATTTCACATCAGAGCTTTTTTGTATCTATCACTTCATTGAAAGTTGGCAAAGGAAGAATTCTCTGCCATTCATACAGTACACCTTCCACCACTAACTTCTCAATCAGCCCTTTATTAGCAGCTGTGGATTAGCAACATATCACAAGCGTTGGTGAAAGTTTGCGCTAATATAAATAATTACGCATAAAAAGGTTTAGGTAAAGCTATCTGTAGTCTATATTTTATCTGTAGTTCTTTTAATTTTACATTTCACGTCCTTTCTCTAACTTACTAGGGTCAGGTTTTACCGGACTCAATTAAAGAAAGTGATTGGAACAGGAATAATGCACGACCAAACTAGCGAACTTTCATCATTAGTCAATCAATGCGATAAAGAACCGATTCATCTTCTAGGTCGGATACAAAGCCATGGATTCATGATCATCGTCGATAAAGCGGGTATCGTTACCCATTTTTCCGAAAATCTAGATAGCTTTGCTAATGTATCTGGCGACAAACTTCTCGGTTATACATTGTGGGATTTACTTGATCGGAAACTGGTGCACGCTATACGTGGCGCGCAAAGCCAGGCAATGATCCTTGGCAAAGCAGCTTACCTGCATTCTGTATCAATACCCCATTGTAAAGACACATTCGACCTGTGCATTCATCAAAGTGCCGAACACCTTATTCTTGAATTTGAAAAATTAGAGAGTTCAGGTAAGTACGAAGGGGTTATCACAGCATTAATGACTCAGATATCGATGTTTCCTGAACTTGAAGATCTTTATCAAGGTTTAGTTGAAAGCGTGAGAACGGCGACTGGACACGACAGAGTAATGCTCTATCAGTTTCTAGCAGACGGTTCAGGTGAGGTGGTTGCAGAGTCAACAACTAGCGACATGGCTCCATTTTTGGGGTTGCGTTACCCAGCGTCTGATATCCCGCGACAAGCAAGGCGGCTCTATAAGAAGAGCCTCATTAGAACCATCACTGACGTTAACGGTGAAACACACCGCATTATTGGAAAAGATAGTGAGGGTACATCCCCCATAGATCTTTCACTCTCACGCCTAAGGGCTGTGTCTGAAGTACATATTCAATATCTTAAAAATATGAAAGTCGGCGCTTCTATGTCGATATCACTCATTGTTGATGGTGAGTTGTGGGGGTTGATCGCATGCCACCATAACACCAAAAAAATCATTCCGAGTCGGTTAGTTTCACAGCTAGAACTTTTTTCAGAGATGTTCTCACTAGAATTGTCAAAACGGCTAGTGAACGAGCGTATAAGGGTAAGCGAAAAAGCGAACTCAACATTTGCGCGTGTACTTAGTAATTTATCACTGGGTAGTTCATTAAATAATGCAATAGTAGAACAGCTTCCATTATTGAAAAGCCTAATTGAGATAGATGGAATAGGTTGTATTTTTAGTAGTGAATATTCAAAGGCGGGCTCTGCGTTTAGCTCACGAAAAATTAAACGGCTTATAAAGATACTCGCTGAATTACCTGATGAAGAAATCCATCAATTTGACAATCTAGCTGCGATTGACGATGACTTGGTTGATGAAAATGTGGCTGGCGTTTTGGCGTTAAAGATTTCTAGTCAGCCAATGGACTATATTTTTCTTTTCAGAGATTCAGTGGTTAAGGAAGTGTACTGGGCGGGTAATCCTGAAAAGCGCGTTGAGTTGAAAGAAGGTAAAGAGATACTTACTCCACGGGCAAGCTTTGATAAATGGATAGAAACCAACGAATCGACTGCAACTCCGTGGACTACGCTGGATATTGAACGCGCTAAATCGATCAGACTTGGGATAATGGAATTGACCATTCGCCATCTGCACGAGAAAGAGCAACTGCAACGTGAAGCGAAAAAAAGACTCGAGTTACTTATTGGTGAGCTAAACCACCGTGTTCGCAATATCTTGAATTTAGTCAGTGCGATTATCGGGCAGACATCACATAACAAGAAAGATATTGATGAATTTGTGGTTTCGTTATCGTCAAGAATATCCGCACTTGCTCTGGGCCATGACCAGCTCACTCATGCCTCATACAATAGCGTAAGGTTTAAAGAGCTACTTAATAATGAGCTTAAAGCCTACATGATCAAGGAATCATCTTTTAAGATAGAAGGCCCTGATATACGCATTTTACCTTATGCAGTAACGCCTATAGTGCTTGTTTTCCACGAGATGATTACCAATGCAGCGAAGTACGGTGCGTTAAGCGCGACCAGTAACGATGGAAAAGTAGCGATAACTTGGGAACTAGACGAAACGGGATGCACCATTAAATGGGAGGAGCTTGGCGGGCCACCCTTACATGGCTTAGGCGAGGAAGGGTTTGGAATGACGGTCATAAAATCCGTTATTCCCCATGAACTTAAGGGACAGGCATCACTTAGCACCAAAATTACTGGGCTCAACGCAGAGTTCCTAATTCCTAGTAAGTTTATAGAGTTAGGTAAACGAGGCTCAGAGAAACGGGAGGAGGCGAATGGTGGGCTGCCTCAAATAGCGCCTTCAAGCAAAGCTGAAAAAGTTCTCACAAACGCCTTTATCGTTGAAGACAATCTACTCATCTCGCTTGATCTTAAGAAGCATCTTAAACAGTTGGGAATTGATAAGATTGACATTTTTGGTGATATCAGTTCAGCAAGAGCGGCATTGGCCAAAGTTAAACCCTCGATGATGTTTTTAGATGTTCATTTAGGAAATGAAAATACCTTTCAGTTGGGCATTGAAATACAAAAACTCTCAATACCCTTTCTTTTTATTACGGGTTACGGAGCAGCAATAGAGTTGCCTGATGAGTTAACTGGTGTGGACATACTAACCAAGCCCGTCGACACAATATTGCTAAAGCGTTCTATCGAAGCTTTCGGTTTTAAGGTGTAAATCAGTGACTGACAATACTAGCCCTGTGATACTTGTTGTGGAAGACAATTTAGTTGAAGCGATGAATGTAAAAAATGCGCTTACTGAAGCCGGTATGCAGGTGTTAGGCATAGCAAAAACAGAAAACGAGATCTACTCATTCGTTAAAAAACGGGTTCCCGATCTTGTTTTGATGGACATTGGCTTGGGGGGAGTCGATTCTGGTATCGATATTGCTAAAAATGTCACGGAAAGGTTTCGAGTGCCGGTGGTGTTTAGTACTTCCTACTGCGATGACACGACGATTTCTAACGCTCTCGAGATTTCCCCTTATGGGTATCTCGTAAAACCCTATGGTGTGCTTTCGCTAACCACAACTATTCAAGTTGCGCTGGAAAGAAAAAAAATAGAAAAAGCGCTCGCTGCTTCTAACAGGCGTTTCGCTATGGCCTCAAAAATTGCTAGGTTGGGGGTGTTGGAAGTTGATGCCTCTACGCAATCTGTGGTCATTGAAAGCGTGGAGAACCTGTTTGACTTTCCTCGCAAGATGCCAATATCCGAGTTTCTTTCTTTGTTTCCTGAAAAGAAAGAAGCCGAGTTAAAAGAGGCGATACACTTAAAGTCGAATTATCTTACAACCTTACAGCTAAAAATTAATGGGCTGCCGACTAAATGGTTTCAAGTTGTCCTTTCCGATGTAGGGTGGAGTGACGATTATGTTCAAATTGGCGCCATACAAGATATATCGATTTTGCAAAGTACGCAGGCGAACCTAAGTGTTGCAGATAAGATTGTAAGCGAAATTAAAGAAGGCGTCTTAGTATGTGATGCGGATGGATTCATAATAAAAGCCAATAAATCTTTATGTAATATGCTGGGCACCAATGCCGAAAAGCTAATATCCACCCATATTAACAATGTATTTCCTAGAGAGCGAAAACACGATCCGCGTCCAGATTATCTTATTGATGGCTTTAGAACTGAGCTTACTATCGTGAGCGAAGAGCGCAGGTTTCATTTGACCATGTCGGTAACGTCGTTTGATGTTGACGATGGTGAAACTAATTTTGTTGCTATTCTCACCGATGTTTCTGAACTTAAGTCATCAGAAAGTCAACTCAAGTACTTAGCATTTACAGACGCGCTCACAGGCGCGGGAAATCGAAACCTACTCAACAATATTGTTGAGACTTTTAGTGAATCTTGCGAACCATGCTCAATTATATTTGTAGATATCGATGAGTTTAAGCTTATCAATGATACTCACGGACATGAAGTAGGCGATGAGATACTTAGAGCTTGTGCAAGCCGTTTCAAAGCAACCTTGCGTGATAATGACAGCGTCGTTCGATTTGGAGGCGACGAATTTGTTATTGTGACGAGTACTGTCTGTCACAAGCTTTTAAGCAAAATGACATCGCGCTTATCCCATTCGTTAAAAAAAATATTTAAAACCACTTCAGGTGACTTTCATATTACTGCAAGTATTGGCGTTGCATCATCTAACGAAAGTATGTCGTCGACTGACTTACTGAAAAATGCTGACATTGCGATGTTTTCTGCAAAACAGAACGGTAAAAATAGTGTTGTCACCTTTGATGAAAGTCTTTCAAAAAACATTGAATATAGGCTTTTCATTCAACAAGGTCTTAAAAGCGCAATTCAAGGCAAACAAATCGCAGCTTTCTTTCAACCTATAGTTGGTGAAAAAGGTGAAATTTTAGCCGTAGAGGCCCTAGCTCGCTGGCACATTCCAAGTCATGGCCCTATCAGCCCTGACAAGTTTATTCCTATAGCGGAGCGTACAAAACACATTCACGATATCGGATTGTTAATGTTAGACGAGGTTTGTTTTGCATTGAAAGCATGCGAAACATGGGGGTTTTTTAACATAAAATTCAACTTGAATATGTCTGCAGTACAACTACAAAATGATGGGGTTGTAGGGCTGTTCGCTGAGCGCTTGGATTTCCACAATATTGACCCCAAACGAATAGTTGTCGAAATAACAGAATCTACGCTTCAAAGTTCAAAGGCAAGAGAGGTGCTTATTAAAATTAAAGCGCTTGGCGTCATCATTTCCATTGATGATTTTGGAACTGGCTTTTCATGCATATCAGAATTGGCTGATGAAACGTATGATGCGATAAAAATTGACCGTTCTCTGTTACCCGCTTTTCCGCTAAAAAGTAAACAAGAAAAACGCAGGGCGTTAATTATCGAAAATGTGGTTTCGATGTGCGTCAAACTGGGCATGCCATGTACGCTCGAAGGATTGGAAACTGTTGAACAGGTATTATTTGCCAAAAAAATTGGTGCTAAAGCTATGCAAGGGTATTACTTCACTAAGCCATTGAGCTTAGTCGACTTAATGGAGTATCTGCAAGCAGAACAAGCGTCGACACTTATTGATGTTACAGATCTTGCCGAAGAGAAGTAACGAAGGCGACCGGTAAAGCTGAGATGAATCTGTTTCAGATGTAACATTCTGCTTTCTTTAAATCTTTTCAAACGAGCAGAGTTCCAAGCTTTATTTTTCCATCGACAGAACCTTATCTATAACATTAAAATATCCCTTCACTTTGGATTGGTCTTTTTTCTGAGCTGATTCGTTAAATTATTCGTTTTTTATATCCCAGTGCTCTGAGAATTATTCTTAATAAAAGCGCAGGAAAATATCTAACCAATAACCCTGAATAGAGGTTTTGTAGTGCTAAGGAAAGGCTTAGTTATCACCACGGTTCTTTTGCTTCCCATTGCAGCCGTGTTGTTTTTTATGAGTGTTCACGAACTGTTTAAAATGAAAACGGTCACGGTAGACCCAAAACTCAAAGAAATTTCTGGAATAGAGTTCGACAAATACAAAAGACTGTGGGCTATCAACGATAGTGGTGACGGTCCGATCCTATACATGTTGAACAAAGATGGCAGCATCGAAAGAGAGATTACGGTTTCAAACGCAAAAAACGTTGATTGGGAAGACATGACGCAAAATAGTTTTGGTCATTTTTTTCTAGGAGACTTTGGCAACAACGACAATAAACGCCGCTGGCTCACTATCTATAAAATCGAAAACCCCATTGATATAGAGGGCGATACAACTAAAGCAGAGATTATAAAGTTCACCTATCCTGAAATGGGTAAAGGCAGAGTGAAGCCCAAAGACAAAAATTACGATTTAGAAGCCTTTGTAGAATACAAACGTCATTTATACTTATTCACCAAAAATAGAACTAAGCCATTTGATGGTATTACAAAGCTATACAAAGTGGGCGACCATGCTGCGAATTTTGATGCACAGTTAATAGGCGAATTTAAAACCTGCACCACTCTTGAAAAGTTATGTTGGATCACGTCTGCTGCAATCAGTCCTGATAGAACAAAACTAGTGCTGCTTGATTCAACGAGCTTATGGCTTTTTGAAAACTTTGAAGGCGACAACTTTTTTAGCGGTGACGTTTCTCGTATCGATCTTGGCGTAGTAACACAAAAAGAAGCCGTAACGTTTTATGATGATAATACGTTGGTGTTTACTGACGAAGAGTACAAAGGATTGTTTGGCGGCAATGTATACGAAGTTAAACTCGACCAAGTGAAGCGGAACGTGATTAAATACCGCGAAAGCCCGAAGCAAACCGAACAAAAACCTAAGCAGTAAATAATATGAAGTTTAGCCCGTTACTTTCAGAATTAATTCAGGCATTAACCTGTTTACCTGGTGTAGGAAACAAAAGCGCTCAGCGAATGGCATTTCATCTATTAGAGCGAAATCGTACAGGCGCTATCGATTTAAGCAACGTGTTGCATAATGCCATGGAGCACATTCATCATTGTAAGCGCTGCAGAACCTTTACCGAAGATGAACTATGCGATATTTGCCGCCACCCAGAAAGAGAAGCTAGCGGGTTGTTGTGTATCGTAGAAAGCCCTCAAGATGTATTGGCAATAGAACAAACGCTTAGCTACAAAGGCCAATATTTTGTATTAATGGGGCATTTATCACCTATCGATGGTGTCGGGCCTGAAGAAATTGGTTTAACAGAGTTGGAGGCGCGCTTAGCGGCAGGTGGAATAAATGAAGTAATTCTAGCCACCAACCCAACCGTAGAAGGTGAGGCCACGGCGCACTACATTGCTCAGCTATGCACAAGTCACAATGTAGACGCTTCTCGCATTGCTCACGGGGTACCGGTTGGGGGAGAACTTGAATACATTGACGGTAATACCCTTACTCACGCTTTTTCAGGCCGCCGCAAGCTATAATTAAGATTCAGAGCGTTTTTAGCATAGCAAATGAAGCGCTCTTTTCTCATAATATCGGCTCCCCACTTCAAAGCTAATCTCATTCAAATCGTTCGTTAAACCGTCGTTAGCTGCTTTTTCTTAAAAAAGTTTACTATCAGAAAATAAATTTTCGCCCTAAGCGTTGAAAAGTACGCTGAGTGACCTTACCTGATTAACATCAAACGTGATCTATTCAACGAGGAGATATTGGATTATGGCTGAAGCAGCCCAGAAAGAAACCCACGGTTTTCAAACAGAAGTAAAACAGCTTCTTCAACTGATGATTCACTCTTTGTATTCAAACAAAGAAATTTTTCTACGCGAGCTTGTCTCTAACGCAGCAGACGCTGCGGACAAACTGCGCTTTCGCGCATTAGAAAATGACAGCCTTTATGAAAACGATGGTGAATTAAACGTCAAACTTAGCGTCGATAAAGAAGCGAACACGGTCACGATTACCGATAACGGTATTGGTATGACTCGCGATGAAGTCATTGCTAACTTAGGTACCATCGCCAAATCTGGTACTAAAGACTTCTTTAGCAAGCTCTCTGGCGACAGCGCGAAAGACTCGCAGCTTATTGGCCAGTTCGGTGTGGGTTTCTACTCAGCGTTTATTGTTGCAGATAAAGTGACAGTTCGCACCCGTGCGGCTGGCGCTGATGCCTCTACTGGTGTTGAATGGGTTTCAGACGGCGAGGGTGAATTTACCATCGCCGAAATAAACAAACCTACTCGCGGTACAGAAATTACGCTCCACCTTCGTGAAGACGAAAAAGAATTTGCCGACACTTGGCGTCTACGTTCAATTGTAAGCAAATACTCAGACCACATTAGCATTCCTGTACAGATGTGGAAAGATGAAGTGCCTGAGAGTGAAGGTCCTGATGGCGAGAAAATCGAAGCTCAGCCTGGCGAGTGGGAAGTGGTTAACAAAGCCACCGCGCTATGGACTCGTGAAAAGTCTGATATTAGTGATGAAGAATACAACGAGTTTTACAAGCACATTTCTCACGACTTTGCAGACCCGCTAGCTTGGGCGCACAACAAAGTAGAAGGTAAAACTGAATATACCAGCTTACTTTACATTCCTTCTAAAGCGCCTTTCGACATGTGGAATCGTGACCAAAACCATGGTCTCAAGCTCTACGTTCAACGCGTTTTCATCATGGATGACGCAGAGCAGTTTATGCCGACTTACCTACGTTTTGTTAAAGGTTTGCTAGATAGCAATGACCTTCCGCTTAACGTGTCTCGTGAAATTCTTCAAGACAACAAGATTACCCAAGCACTTCGTCAAGGTTGTACTAAGCGCGTTTTACAAATGCTTGAGAAAATGGCGAAGAATGACAGCGACAAGTACCAGTCGTTCTGGAACGAGTTTGGTAATGTACTAAAAGAGGGTCCAGCGGAAGACTTCAGCAACCGTGAGAAGATTGCTGGTCTATTGCGCTTTGCGTCAACACACGGTGAATCGGATGCACAAACGGTTTCATTAGCTGATTATATTGAGCGAATGAAAGAAGGTCAGGATAAGATTTACTACGTGACTGCAGATAGTCTACAAGCGGCGAAGTCTAGCCCACACCTTGAAATTTTCCGCAAAAAGGGCATCGAAGTACTGCTAATGGGCGAGCGCATTGACGAGTGGCTAATGTCTCACTTAACTGAGTTTAATGAGAAGCAATTTGTTTCTATCGCCAAAGGAAACTTAGATTTAGGCGACTTAGAAGACGAAGAGTCTAAGAAAGCCCAAGAAGAAGCTGAAAAAGAAGTTGAAGGCGTACTGGAGCGAGCGAAAACAGCACTTGGTGACAAGGTTGTAGACGTTAAGTTTACGCACCGTCTAACTGACTCGCCTGCGGTTATCGTTGCTGATGATAACGGCATGACTACGCAAATGATGAAGTTGATGCAGGCGGCTGGCCAGACGGTACCAGACGTGAAGTATCACTTTGAACTTAATCCTGAGCATAGCTTAGTTAAATTGCTTGCCGACACACAAGATGAAGAGCTATTTAATCAGTGGGTAGGCGTATTGTTCGACCAAGCTGCGCTGTCAGAACAGGGCAGTTTGAAAGACCCGTCTACGTTTGTTCAGAACTTGAACACGTTGTTAATGAAGTTAGCTAAATAACCGGGTGAACAATAAGGTTTACAACTAAAAACGGGCGTATCGCCCGTTTTTTTATTTCTACCCATAACAATAGTAAGTTTGCTAGCTTTAATGTGCTATATTTTGACGGGTTAAGTTTTCAAGTTAATCACT
The DNA here is from genome assembly GCF_057552975.1 of Alteromonas sp. 5NW40-0090. Classification (NCBI taxonomy): domain Bacteria; kingdom Pseudomonadati; phylum Pseudomonadota; class Gammaproteobacteria; order Alteromonadales; family Alteromonadaceae; genus Alteromonas; species Alteromonas sp. 5NW40-0090. The sequence continues at coordinate 71,993 of NZ_BAAJLT010000017.1, read as the reverse complement.
TAAGACTCTTAGAATTCACATTCTTAAAAAGACGAATCGAGGGGCATCTGACCAACAGACATAGGCTGAAATTTATAAAAGTGCCTATAAGCTGAACATATATTCGCCATTAGTCTTAAGATTAACTTTACGGTACTCCTTACACTTGTCACTACAGTGTTGAATGTGTAAAGTGCCCGAAGTAAAAAGTTCAAAAATCATAAGCGGAGAACGCACTCATGCGAATCATTCTTCTCGGCGCTCCTGGCGCTGGTAAGGGCACACAAGCTCAGTTCTTGATGGGCAAATACGGCATTCCACAAATCTCAACAGGCGATATGCTTCGTGCTGCGATTAAAGCAGGTACAGAGCTAGGTCTAGAAGCTAAACGTGTAATGGACGAAGGTAAGCTAGTATCTGATGAGATTATCATCGGTCTGGTTAAAGAGCGTATAGCACAAGATGACTGCAAAGACGGTTTCTTGCTAGACGGTTTCCCTCGTACTATTCCGCAAGCCGATGCAATGAAAGAAGCAGGTGTTTCTGTCGATCACTGTATTGAGTTTGACGTTCCTGACGACGTAATTGTTGAGCGCATGGGCGGCCGTCGTGTTCACCCTGCATCGGGTCGCGTTTACCATGTTGTTTACAATCCGCCTAAAGTGGAAGGTAAAGACAATGAAACAGGTGATGACCTAATCGTACGCGATGACGATAAAGAAGAAACCGTTCGCAAACGCCTTGCAATTTACCACGAGCAAACCAAGCCGCTTGTAAATTACTACAGCGCCGAAGCTGAAGCTGGAAACTGTGAGTATCACAAACTTGATGGTACCCGCCCAGTTGAAGAGGTAAGTGCTGAATTAGCTGAGCGTCTAGGCTGATCGCCGACAACGTTTACAAAAGGTCGCTTATGCGGCCTTTTTTGTTGCTTGTAAGTTGATATTGGATAACGTTTAATATCACTCACAAAACGTACTTACTAAATCAAACAACACGTTAAAATTATAACATGTGGAGTAGACCATGGTTTTGCCAATCACGGCGTTTTACGCCAGCCTGCTGGGTATTTGTTACCTGTATTTGTCGTTTTTAGTTATTGGGGCCAGACGTCGCCACCAAGTAGGTATTGGAGATGGCGGTCATGAAGACCTTATTCGTCTGTCTAGAGCTCATGGTAATTTCAGTGAATACGTTCCTATTACGCTCATCATGATTGCTTGCTTTGAAGCTAATACGGGCCAGATATGGGCCGTTCATGCCTTAGGAAGCGCTTTGCTTTTCGGTCGTGTTTTTCACGCTTATGGACTAGGGCGTCACTCAGGCGTAAGCTGGCAGCGCTTTGCGGGCATGATATTAACGTTCTTAGCTATGTTGTGCGCCGCAATAGGTAACCTTATACTTATTCACTTTGGTATGTAAGTTCAATATTTACCGCAGATTCGTTCATAAAAAATGCTAGCTAAACGCTGGTATTTTTTATGGTTAACATTAAATAGACTGAGGCTCGAGTTTTTAACGCAAACGCATAGTCAAAAATTGTTTGATAATCGGGTATAGAGAACAGGTCAGCGGAGCGTGGATCGATAATATCATAGGTGCTTTTGCAGGAGCCGTTTATGGCGCGGCTTTAGCAGGCGGTGGTAAAAAAGAATGCTAAAAGCTTTAATTATTATTAATACTAACAATTTTCTACACTTTTTTACTAAAACGAAGATTCAACGTAAAGATGATGGATGCTTGGCAAGCCGAAACATTAGGCTCCGAGATGTTGGTATACGTAATGATTGCTTTGCCTGTTATTCTAGCGTGGCTTACTACGATTCTATTTGGATTTCTGTTTCACTAAACAGCAGATAAAAAAGCGCTCGTGGCAAAATAATGCCAGCGAGCGCTTTTTCTTTTGAGCTACTTTTTAGAAGCGATAAGTTAGTTTAGAGTACACAAAACGGCCACGCGGGTTGTGCACGCCGCCTACATAACCGTAAAGGTCGCTATCACCATTACCGATGGCGAATGGTGGCTCTTCATCAAGTAGGTTGTTTGAACCAATAACTAAGCGAAGGTTATCGCTATAGTTGTAGCCAATCTGTAAGTCTACCAACATTTGTGAATCAACGGTTCTTGATGTGTTTTCTTCAAAGTCCAATACACCATCGAAATTAATGTCTGGTGTATCTTCAAACTCACCAATAAAGCTGATATTCAAGTTGGCATCAAACGCGCCTTTTGACCATGTTGTACCGAACAACCAGCGGTGTTCTGGATAACCGTACTCGCCTGTGTAGTCTAGACCGTCTTTTTCAAACTCGTTCATATAAGACCAATCTAGGTTAAAGCGCACGTTACCGTATTCTTGAAGCTCCATGCTGTAATTAGCACTGAAGTCTACACCAGAGGCTTCTTGCGACGATACGTTTTGGTAAGTGTTGAAAATTTTCTGAATAACACCTAGCGACTCACCTTGCTGTGGGTCTAAACGAACACATATCGTACTGTCTTGGTTATTACACTCTGCATCGTAAACAAGACCGAACTGTTGTTCGTCGATTTTGTTGTCTTGGGTGATGCTCCAAACGTCAATACTCAAACCGAGCTCTTGAATAGGTGCGTAGATAACACCCACGTTCCACGATTCTGACTCTTCCGCATCTAGGTTAGGGTTACCCGCAAACTCGATGTTGTAATCTAGCGATTCACAATCTTGACCAGTTGCATCACAGCGATATTGGTCTACAAAGAATACGCTTTTCTGTGATGGGCCAAGACCAACTTGTGCAAGTGAGGGTGCTCTAAATCCTTGTGCCCATGAACCGCGCACTGTCACTTCATCGCTTGGTGCCCAACGCAGCGCAACTTTAGGATTGGTGGTGCTGCCAAAGTCACTGTAATGGTCATAGCGGCCAGCTAATTGAAGTTCTAGCTCGTCTGCCAAAGGAATAGAAAGCTCTAAATATGCCGCGTACTGGTCGCGTTCTGCTGAAGCTGATACTGACTCAGTACCAAAGATCAGGCCGCGTTGAAACTGAACATCAGGAACGTCAGATACCTGTTCTTCGCGATATTCAACGCCAGCCGCCATCATGACTACGTCATCACCAAAATCAAAGGCTTCGCCCGTAATGTGTGCATCTACACTGGTCATGCGAGATTCACCACGACGCACTAGGCTGGTGGTAATTTCATCAATAACGCTTTGCGGATTAGTTACGCCGCCAAACGGGTTATAGTTACCAAGATCGATTTGTTCTTGTAACCAGTCAACGCGAACCCAGCCCTGTGACTGATCACCACTTTGTTCTGAACGGCTGCGACCTTTTTGTACCGATGCTTCCCAGTCGTAATCATTGAATGTACCGCGTAATCCAGCGACAAGGCGAAGGGTATCTGACTCGATATCCCAACGGCGAGCACCGGCATCAACAGGGCGGTAGCGACCAATTTCTATATCTTGCCCAAACGGGTTGTTCGGGTGAGTACCTGGAACGGTTAAGCCCGCGTCTTCGTCAAGCGGGGTTGCTGCGCCACCTGCTTCAGACGTATTGTGCTGCATAGCCACTTCCATAAACGCTGTGGTTTCATCGCCAATTTTGTAATCAAATTGACCGATGAAGCCTACACGCTCCGAAGCGGGGATGGTAAGACCGAAAGGGCCGTAGTCGAACAAGCAACTGCCAGAAGCCGTAGCGCTATCTTCTGGGCAGTCTGGGTCGATGGTTTTGACGCCATCTACATAAAAGTAGCCAGGATAACCACGGGAAGAGCGAAAATCCATACCACCATAAGGCGATTGATTTGCTGTACCAAAACGTCCCATTTCATCAGCACCTAGCGTGCTGTTGTTGAAGTAGTCGATGATCACAGTAGCGCTGCTTTTTTCGCTTTGAGAACCCCATAGGATGCTCGCCGTGGTCTCGTCATAGCTTGGGCCTGTGGTGCCGCCATAGCCCGCGTTGATCTCAAGACCCTCATAGTCTTTCTTAAGCACAACATTAACTACACCTGCTACCGCATCAGAGCCATAAATAGCCGATGCTCCATCCTTTAGGATATCGATACGTTCGATAGCAGATACTGGGATAGAGTTAATATCAACAAATGAATTAGTGATACTTTCTGCGAACGCACTGATTGCCACGCGGCGACCGTTAATTAGCACCAGTGTCGCGTCAGGGCCCATGCCGCGAAGCGATACTGCTGCCGCACCATTTGCGGTTGAGTCTTGGCTATTGTTACGCGTTGAAAAGGTTCCTGCGCCGGTAGCAGGCATGCGCTCCAGTAGTTGCTGAAGGTTTTCATAACCCATGCCTTCAATCATAGTGGCATCAATTGACTGAATGGGTGAGGGGCCCTCCATATCTGTGCGCTTAATACGAGAACCGGTAACTGCAATTCGTTCAAGGTTGGCTGCTTCTTCGTCAGCTTGCTGTGCATACGCAGGAGAAAGAGAGGTTATTCCTGAAAGTGCTAATCCCACTGCAATTGCACTTACTTTACGACCTTGTTTCATTGTTATTTCCTTATTGTCCATTTTACTTGCTGTGTGTTTTCGCAACATAACATGTTGCAATTTTATGAATAGCACTCCTAATACTAAAGTTGCAATAGGGGGAATTACGAAAGATGTGACACTTAGTTACAAAGTGTGTAAAGGAAGACTTACTTTTTGCGTTAACTTTGTGCAATTTCAGATGGGTGAAGTGAAAGTGAAATTTCATCTAAGCTTTGAGTTATAAGCTTTTTGGTCTTGTATAAGGTTTTTCTTAATTGCAGAAGAATACGCCAATACAGGCGTATGATTTGTAATAATTTAAAGGCTATCCAATAAGTCTACATTTATTTTTATATGCGAGAACGTGGTTGTATTTATAGATTCGACTAGCTTATTGGTGATGCTAAATTGAACGCAAGTAAAGGTCGTCAGATAATAAAGACTAGGATAAATGCACCGAAACGGCCTATTTCAGCGCAGTAAAAAACCTATCTTTTCTGGGTAAATACATGTTGTGTTTGTCTACAGAGAACGCCACAGACGTCGCTTTACCTTGAATCTCTTTAATTGGGATAAAACCATAGTAGCGAGAATCTACGCTATTGTTTCTGTTGTCTCCCATAGCAAGAACATGCGCTTTAGGCACAGTAACTACATTAAAACTTTTTGCAGGGCTCGGTATTGGATTAAGCGCAATAGTGCGGTTGTGCCCAAGGATATCTTCGGAATATACCTGGTTATTTGTCGTGGTTAATTCTGCTTTTTCATCGTTTATAAAAAGGAGGTTATTTTTTAATTCAACTTTATCACCCTCAACAGCAATGACTCGCTTAATGAGCCTTGTGCCAGCGGCATTGCTGTCGATAATAACGATATCTCCGCGTTTGATATCACCAGTTTGCGCAATAACGACATCGGTAAAAGGAAGCTCTAGTGTGTATGCCGATTTATCAACAACCACTCGGTCCCCGACCTTTACAGTTGGCTCCATAGAGCCGCTGGGAACATGGTACCAGTCGGCTACGCTGCTTCTAAACGAAAAAAGCATAAAGATAAATAGAATAAAAGGCAGGTTGTTTTTCACGCTTTGTTTAATGTTTTTCAAAATCGGGTTCTCGCAGTTATTAACTTGCAGATTTATTCAAAGGTTTTGAAGTCTTACTCTTCTATTTATATAGAGAGCATTCAAGCCCGTTCGTTCCACTTCACGATTTGAAAAATGTAACTAACTGTGTCGTTGCGTGGTTAAAAAGAAATCAATTTCTATATTTTCATTCTCAATATTTTAAATAAATATTACATTAAATCAGTTGCTTAATTCGTTTTTGCGAGTGTTGTATCAAAGCGACATGGTTACGATTTACCTTGTTATCGCGTTAGGACTGAGCCTAATCTCGTGCACTGCCAGCGCACTTATGGTACTTGTTACACTTTTGGTTAGTGAAGAAATATGAACGATGCGTTCAAGATTAAATAGAAAACGAATATATGCTGCAGTCGCTGTGGGTGCACTAAGTGCAGTATCGATAGGATGTACCTATACCGCTCATGACTTACAAAAAAATCAGCCAGTTTCTGTTGAAGCAACTAATGCTGAATCTCAGAACGCTTCTTCAATCAACGTAGACTATGAACGGTTTACATTAGATAACGGACTTACCGTATTGCTTCACGTTGATAAGTCAGATCCCGTGGTGGCTGTCGCATTAACGGCCCATGTTGGCTCTGCTCGAGAAAAACAAGGCCGAACAGGTTTTGCCCACTTATTTGAGCACCTGCTTTTTCTTGAATCAGAGAACTTGGGTAAAGGTGGGTTAGATAAATTAAGCGCCAGAATTGGCGGCTCAGGTGCAAATGGTTCTACTAGTCGCGACAGCACCAATTATTACCAAACAGTACCTGCAGATGCGTTAGAAAAAATGATTTGGGCTGAAGCCGATAAACTAGGCTTCTTCATTAATACGGTAACCGAGCCCGTACTTGCTAAAGAAAAGCAGGTGGTAAAAAACGAGAAACGCCAGAGTGTTGATAATCGCCCCTACGGGCATAACCAATATGTAATTGATAAGAACCTTTACCCTGAAGGGCACCCCTATAGTTGGCAGGTTATCGGTTCACTTGAAGACTTACAAAGCGCAACGCTTGCCGATGTAAAAGCGTTTTTTAACACTTGGTACGTGCCTAATAATGTGGTGCTAACTATCGCTGGCGACATTGATATTGCTCAAACAAAGACGTGGGTCAAAAAGTACTTTGATGAGATACCCGCAGGTCAGCGCATCGATAAACTACCGCCGCAACCCGCAATCCTTACAGACACGATAAAACGGTTCCATGTTGATAACTTTGCACAGGCACCACTGCTCACCATGGTGTGGCCTACCGTACCCGAATATCACAATGACTATTACGCTTTACAAGTACTTTCTCAATACCTAAGCGAAGGCAAGAATGCGCCGCTGAATAGAGTACTTATTGATGAAAAGAAACTTACCAGTAATGTTTACCTGTACGGGTATGACGCGGAGGTAGCGGGCCAATTGCAACTGCAAGTTATGGCGTTTGACGGCGTTAATTTAAATACTGTTGCACAGGGCATAAGCGAGGCGTTTGCAGTCTTTGAAAAAGAGGGGATTTCTTTAGATGATTTAGCGCGAATAAAAGCTGGGCAAGAAACGGAATTTTATCAGGGACTTTCAAGCGTATTAGGCAAAGGCTTTCAGTTAGCACAATACGAAATTTTTGCAGGTGGTGCAGAGTTTATAAGCCAAGACGTTCAAAAAATATTAGGGGTTACGCAGCAAGACGTAAAGCGTGTGTATAACACCTACATTAAAAATAAACCTTTTGTTGCTACGAGCTTTGTACCTCAAGGTGAGCAGGATTTAGTGTTGAGCGGTTCGACAAAAGCCAACGTCGTTGAAGAGCAGATTGTGGCGGGCGCAGAAGAGAACTTCGATGCTTCTATTGCCGCTGAATTTGAACGGACACCCTCTACTTTTGATCGCACGCAAGAGCCTAAATATGGTGATAGCATAGATGTTTCTCCACCGAAGGTTTGGCAAAGCGCGCTATCTTCAGGAATTGAGATAACAGGTATCTCTAATAGCGAAGTGCCTCTCGTATCTTTTGAATTAAAGCTGGAAGGTGGAATGCTGCTTGACCCGAAAAATAAGCCGGGTACAGCAAACTTAGTAGCCGAAACGCTACTTAAAGGTACTGCAATCAAAACAGCTCAACAGCTCGAACAGGAAATCGAGCTATTAGGCGCGACTTTGGTGGCCAGCGCCTCTGAAACTGATATTACAATCAGTGGTACCGTACTTTCTAAACACTACGGTAAACTAATGGAGTTGGTTTCTGAAGTGTTGCTTTCCCCTCGATTTGATGAAGAAGAGTTTTATCTTGCGAAAGACGACGTGATAAACCAGATTGCACAAATCAAAGCAAACCCCAACGCTATAGCTTCGGTTGAGTTTAAAGCACTGCTCTACGGAAAAGGCCACCCATTTGCTCAAACCACACTCGGCGACATTGAGTCGGTTAATAATATTGTGCTCGACGACGTGAAAGTGTTTTATCGCAAAAACGTGTCTCCGTCTGTTGCTAAACTGCGGGTTGCAGGAGACATTCAACAGCAAGACGTTATCGCCGCACTAACAAAGCTCAACAAAAGTTGGGAGCTTAAAAAAGTAGCGTTACCCGAGGTTTATGAGCCAGCTTTACCTCAAAAAGCGCAACTGTTTTTCTACGACATTCCTAATGCTAAACAGTCTGTGCTGTATTTTGGGCATGCAGCTCCCAGCGTTAACCACCAAGATGCCTACAAGGTCAGCGTCATGAACTATCGTTTGGGCGGGGGAGGCTTTGCCTCTCAACTGATGCAAGAACTTCGTGAAAATAAAGGTTATACCTATGGTATTCGTTCGTCCTTCTCTAGTGATCAGTATTCAGGTGAATTTACTATCAGAAGCTCAGTACGTTCAAATGTGACTCTTGAAGCGACACAAGCGGTTATGGATATACTGAGGTCGTTCGATAAAAGTTACTCTAGTGAAGATCTAGCTGTTACAAAGGAGTTTACTCTCAAATCAGCTGCCCGTGCGTTTGAAACACTTGGAGCCAAACTCGACATGGTGGGTGAAATTAGTGACTTTGGCTTTGCTAATGATTATGTTTTAAAACAAGAAGCAGAGGTGAAGGCGCTGACAGTTGATGAGGTAAAACGCTTATATCGCGATTATGTGCACCCAGATAAGATGATTTATTTAATTGTTGGGGATAAAGCTACGCAGTTTGAACGTCTTGAGGCTCTTGGGCTCGGGAAGCCGATACTGCTAAATGCTGAGCAGGAATAAAGAGCAAGCGGAATAAAAGGGTAAGCGGAACAAAGGCTGCTTACCTTGCTTCAATTAACCTACTAAATAGAATGCAAAAGAAATGGCTCGCACCTAACAGTGCGAGCTATTTATGCATACTTTTTAAAGCTGTACGTGCTACAGCTCAACGCAGAAAGCAACACCAGTCAAGGCTATTTATTATATCAGCGCTGGGTACTACTGTGTTTTCAGTTTAGCCAAAAGCTGTTCCAATGTGCTAACGGCGGTAAAGATGGCCTTCGAACTCTCTGCCGATGCCTGTGAGTTGCTTGATACTTCAGATGTAGCGTTACCTATTACTACCATGTTTCTGTTGAGCTCTTCACTTACTTGGCTCTGTTCTTCCGCGGCTGCCGCCATTTGCGTCATGCGCTCACTGATCTCTCCTATTTGAAGTACCGTGGTTTGCATTTTTTCAAGGGCTGACTGGGAAAGCTGTGCTGCACCTTCAGCTTTCTGACTGCCGGTGTGTATGGTTGTTACCGTGTGATCAACTTCGCTTTGTAGTGCTGTAATCACCCTACCAATTTCACCTACCGATTCTGCTGTCTTAGAAGCAAGAGAGCGCACCTCGTCAGCAACTACACTGAATCCTCTTCCATTTTCTCCCGCACGTGCTGCTTCAATAGCGGCGTTTAGCGCCAAGAGATTGGTCTGGTCAGCTATCGCACCAATAACGTCAAGGATCTTTTTGATGTCAGCGCTTCGTTGAGAGACGGCTTGTACAGCGTCAGATGCGTTTTGCATTTCACTCGACAGTTCCATTACTGAATGGGTTGATTGGGAAATTTCACTTTCCGTTTGCTTTACAGAGTTTGTGGCGTTATCTGCATTGTTGGCGGCATCAGCGGCGGTTCGCGCCACCTCTTGAGCCGTTTGCGACATTTCAGTAATCGCGGTGACAACACTATCAATTTCAGCTTGTTGTACTTGAATTAAAGAATTCGTGCTCTGTGTGTGGCTTTGCGTTTGTTCACTTTGCGCCATGACTTGAGCGCACGACTGTTTTGCTTGCTCAAGCAACTCTCGTACTCTTTCTTTAAATAAGTTAAAAGCTTCGCTCAACTGAATAAGTTCAGCGTGAGAGTCAACGTGAATGTCTTGGGTCAGATCACCACCTTGACCTGCAAGCTCTTCCATTCTTTGAGCGACCTGTCGCACTGGCTGAATAATACTTTTTGTGAACACAAAAACCAGAGCAAGAGCAATTGCGGTACATACCATCGCTACAATTAGTTGGGTGGTTAATAATGAGGTTACTGACGAAGATATCATCGCCTCTAGTGAAGTGATGGGTGCCAGCGCATGCGTTTTATTGACGCCTACGATCATTTTCCATCTCACCTTTGCCACATTAAGCGATATATCTTGTGAAACATATAGCATACCGTCACTTTCATAGAGCCCTGATTGTTGGTCGGCATTGAGTAAGCGACTTGATTTCACTTCATCGCTAAATACTTCAGAAAATGGACGAGCTAACTTACTCTTTGCACTAGTTGCTGCAACCACTAATCCATTTTGGCTTACCACATAAACTTCAGCGTTACCGTCGTACAGCGATGCCTTTAGGCTTTCAGCTCGTTCTTGGATAATAGGGAGGTTTAAGTCAGTGCCTACCACTCCGCGAAAACGATTATTAGCAATGACCGGAACCGTAAGGCTTGTCATTAGTTCGCTGTAGCCCTCACGGATTTCGTATTTATAAGGGTTAGATACACACGGTGTAAGCGTTTCCTTGTTACACAGGTACCACTCTGCAGCCCTGAAGCCAAACTCATCTAAAGAAGAGTCATGTTTAAGCGTTGGATCGGTAATCAAAACCTGTTCGGGTTTATTGTTAGCGCCCTGAATGAAATAAACTTCAAAGCTTCCCGTGCCGGGAGTCGAATGGGTCTTTCCGCTGCTGTTTTCTGCTGCCTTGCCATCGAACAAATTAGCCTCAAACTGAGCGTACATACTTGATGTGACATTCGTTGTTAGCACACTTTTAACCAGTCTCTCAGCCTGCTCTCTACTTAACGACAATTCGTCGCTTGCTTCAATACTCGAGGTGAGCTGGGTTGCAAGCGCAGTCGGCAAGTAGTGGGCACTGTTAAGCAGGGCTTCTGTTTGCGCTGCAAATTGTGAAGCCTTGGCCGATACTGTCCTCTCTATTTGTTCGACAACTTCTGAATTAACGTGTTGATCGATCTTACGCTCTGTACTTTTAAGTAGCGCATAGCTTACGCCAATAAAAACCGTAGCAAGCAAGATAAAGAGTATGCCTACGACAGACATGAGTTTAGACGACAAGGAGTAGCTTTTTTTCATGGATAATAACTTAGCTGGGATGTGTGCAGCCCGCATGTAGCGGAACAATTATGTGAACGCTTTAGCGGATCCGTTTTCTATGGAATTCGGTCAAACGTAATTAGGTTAAGTGTAGGATGTTTTGATAATTATGCTTAGTTATTATACGTAAAACCTTATGTAAAGAATTGAAGAATGAGTTTTTTAATAAATACACAGGTATTTGGGCTTATACCTTTTTAGTTATGAGCGTGACCGAAATCGCTGGCGAATTACGTAGTTATTAATAGAGACAATATGTATAAGCAATGTAACGGACGAGACAAACTGGATGCCGGATAAAAAGAGTGAAGCAGGTAATCGACGTAAAGACGTGGCGTTGAGTCATACCGAAGAGAAAGACGTCAGAGATAATCAGAGTTTAAACTCTGTTTCTTTGTATGCGATTGTTCATAGGGAAGGGCTAGAAGAACTGCAGCGCCCGATGATGTCACTGTGGTGGTCTGGTGTTGCGGCAGGTATTGGTATTTCGTTGTCTATTCTGGCTGAAGGAATTCTACATCATCTTTTTATAAACTCTCCCAATCAGTTTGTTATCGAGAATTTAGGCTATACGGTTGGTTTTGTGCTGGTTATTGTTGGCCGACTTCAACTGTTTACCGAAAATACGCTTTCGGTCATTCTTCCCTTGTTAAGCAAGCCTTCATTCAATATGGGCTTTTGCATTGCGCGACTGTGGCTTATCGTTTTCGTCGCCAATATGTTCGGCACCTTTTTGGCCGCATTTTTCAGCTACAGCCTGCAAGCTGTTCCACCAGAGCTTGTAAAAGGGATGACTGCCATATCTGAGCACTATGCTAAATTATCACCGTCAGACGCCTTCTCATACGGCATTACGTCTGGGTTTATCATTGCCGCTATTGTGTGGATGAAGCCTTCGGTTAAGCATTCTCAAATATTGATGATCGTTATTTTTACCTACTTAATTGCTATAGGAAATTTCACGCACGTGATAGCCGGTTCAACCGAACTTTTCTTGTTAGCACTGCAAGATAAAATAAGCATTGTTGAAACCGTTTCTCTAATCGGCGCTACATTGCTTGGGAATATTGTTGGCGGAACAGGGTTGTTCGCACTTCTGGCTTACGGGCAGGTCGTTAGGGAAATCGAGAAATAGATACACAATAAAGTAAAAATTTAAAGCGTATAACAAAAATGCCCTTCGCGCAGAAAACGAGAAGGGCATTTTGAATAATAAACGAGCTTTTCAGCTGATTATTTATGGCGCACACGCAACACATTAAGTGCATCGTTTAACGACATATCGCTTGCTTGAAGCAGTACCGTTAAGTGGTATAGCAAATCAGCGGCTTCATTCTTTAGCTCTTCTTTGTCGTGTACAGTCGCAGCCAATGCGGTTTCTACGCCTTCTTCGCCTACCTTTTGTGCTATTCGCTTAATGCCTTTGTTGTAAAGGCTAGCGGTATAGCTGCTTTTAGGGTCGGCATCTTTACGGGCCGCCAATACTCGCTCTAAATCTGCAAGAAAGGTAAAGGCTGGTGTGTTGCCGTCAAACCAACAGCTTTCAACACCAGTGTGGCATGTCGGGCCGTTAGGGCTAGCTAGTACCAACAGTGAATCTTGGTCGCAATCGCAGGCAACGCTCACTAAATCTAGCGTGTTGCCAGACGTTTCACCCTTGGTCCAAAGGCGCTGCTTTGAGCGGCTGAAAAAGGTCACTTTACCCGTTTCAAGGGTTTTCGCTAGGGCGTCTTGGTCCATGTAGCCCTGCATTAATACTTTGCCCGATAGTGCGTCTTGCACAATGGCAGGTAGCAGGTTATCCATTTTGTCCCAAGCCAGTTTATTGCTGTTTTCGCTAGTAATGATCACGGGTTTACTCCTTCTGCTTGCGCCGTTAATCCGTGACGCTTACGCATGGCAACGCCATTGCTGGTTAACTCTGCTTTTAGCTCATCAATATTGATGATGCCCTTGTGAAATACAGACGCTGCAAGCGCGCCATCTACGTCGGCTTGTTGAAACACGTCCGTAAAGTGAGCAATTTCACCCGCACCACCAGAGGCAATCAGCGGCACTTCACAGACATCGCGCACGGCTTTCAGCTGCTTCACGTCATAGCCTTTGCGCACCCCGTCTTGGTTCATGCAGTTCAGTACAATTTCACCAGCACCGCGCGACTGAACTTCTTTGATCCAGTCGATGGTTTGCCATTGGCTTTTTTGCGTACGCGCTTCATCACCAGTAAATTTGTACACTTCGTATTGGTCGGTTGCTTCGTTATAGAAACTGTCGATACCAATCACTACGCACTGTTGACCGTATACGTCGTGTAGCTGGTTAATTAGATTTGGGTTATTAAGGGCTGGGGAGTTAATCGAAATCTTATCTGCACCCATTTCTAAAATGCGCCCAGCGTCTTCAATGCTTTTAATGCCGCCAGCAACACAAAATGGGATATCAATGACCTGTGCAATACGGCTTACCCAGCTTTTATCCACAACGCGAGCATCAGAGCTTGCGGTAATATCGTAAAATACCAATTCGTCGGCCCCCGCTTTTGCGTATTGCTCGGCAAGTGGCACAATGTCGCCAATGATTTCGTGGTTTCTAAACTGAACACCCTTAACCACTTTACCGTCGCGTACGTCTAAACACGGTATTATGCGTTTTGCCAGCATGCGATAGCCTCCTTCACCGTAAACTTGCCTTCAAGTAGTGCGCGACCTAGAATAACGCCGCCAACGTTTGTGGGCTTCAATGCTTCAATATCAGCAATGCTGCCAATACCGCCAGACGCTTGCCAGCTAACATGTGGAAAACGGTCTGCCATTTCTTGATACAACTCAGTGTTCGCGCCTTGTAGCGTACCGTCACGACTAATGTCGGTGCACAGTACGTGCTTTGCGCCAACTGAAGCGAAGTCTTCCAACAAGCCTTCAAGGGCTACACCAGAGTTCTCTTGCCAACCGTGGGTAGCGATAAGCTTTTCACCGCTATCGCTGATATTGATATCAAGGGCTAGTACAATGTGCTCAGGGCCGTATTTTTCTACCCAAGATTTTACAAGCTCGGGCTGTTTAACAGCTAACGAGCCAATAACCACGCGGCTTACGCCAGTTTCAAGTAGCTGCGCCACTTCCTCTTCGCTTCGAATACCGCCGCCAGCTTGAAACTTCATACGCTTAGTGTCGACCATAGACTTAATAAGGGAAAGCTGGCGCTTACTGGTGTCTTTGGCGCCGGTTAGGTCAACAATGTGTAGCCAGGTTGCACCTTGGTCAGCATAGTCGTGAACCACGTCTACTGGGTCCAGTTCGTATTGGGTTTTCTGCTCGTAGTCGCCTTGATAAAGGCGCACTACGTGTCCTTCAATAAGATCAATCGCTGGAATAATCATTATAGGTTCACAAAGTTAGTCAGTAGTTGTGCTCCGGCCTCGCCAGAACGCTCTGGGTGAAATTGCACCCCGTAAAAGTTGTCTTTATTTATGGCGGCTGAGAATGCGTTGCCATACGTGCAGCTTGCAAGCGTGTGCTCGTACTCAGGTACAGCAAAGCTATGCACAAAATAAAAGTACGTATCTTGCGGAATGCCTTTGAACAAACTTTCGTTGTTGTGACTGCTGTTATGAGAGACGGTGTTCCAACCCATGTGAGGTAAGCGTACACCCTTTGACTCCATACGCGCCACATGACCGGGCATAAGGTTTAAACAATCGATGTTGCCTGTACCTTGAAAACCGCCTTCCGCACTGGTTTTAACCATAAGCTGCATGCCTAAACAAACGCCTAGCACAGGTTGAGTAAGCGATTGAAGGGTCTCCACCAACGCTTTTTGCTTAATGCTTGCCATGGCTGCTGCCGCTGTACCTACGCCGGGTAAAAACACTTTGTCAGCGCTTTTTATTACGTTTACATCATCCGATACCTCTACTTCAACGCCTAGGCGCTCAAGGGCAAAGCGTACCGATGAAATATTGGCGCAGCCGGTGTTCACTATCACTATTTTTTGTCGCTGGCTGGGGTTTACCACTGACATTACAGTGCTCCTTTACTGCTTGGTAGTGCGTCGCCTTGGCGCGTAATAGCTTGGCGAAGGGCGCGGCCAAATACTTTAAATAAGCTCTCTACCTGGTGGTGTGCATTACCTTCGCTGGTGGAAAGGTGTAGCGATAGTCCCATGCTTTGCGCAAGCGAATAGAAAAAGTGCGGCACCATTTCTGTGGCCATTTCACCTACCTGATCGCGGCTAAATTCAGCGTCAAACTTAAGGTGTGGGCGGTTAGAAATATCCATAATACATTCCGCACGACATTCATCCATTGGCAAAGCAAACCCAAAACGACCAATACCGCGTTTGTCGCCCAGAGCCTTTTTAAGCGCTTCGCCAAGGGCAAGGGCGGTGTCTTCTACACTGTGGTGATCGTCAATGTGCAAATCGCCATTGGTAGTCAGGTTTAGCTCGATGCCACCGTGTGTCGCAATTTGGTCAAGCATGTGGTCAAAAAAGCCCATGCCGGTTTGAATTGTCGACTTAGCTTGCGAGTCTAAATCTACGCGAACGCGAATATCAGTTTCAGAGGTGGTACGCACGACTTCGGCAATACGCGAAGACGCTAACAAGCTTTTCTGAATATCGTTCCAGTTTAAACTTTCGCGGTTGTACTGGAAGCTACGAATACCCATATTCTCGGCAAGCTGCACGTCAGTAATTCTGTCACCAATCACAAAAGAGCGAGTAAAATCCACTTTGCCCTGCTGCAAGTATTCTTGCACTAAGCCAAGCTTGGGTTTGCGGCATGTGCAGTTATCAGCATCGAAGTGCGGGCAAATAAGCACGTCGTCAAACACTACGCCTTGGCTTTCAAAAATGGTCATCATGGCATTGTGTGGCTTGTCGAAGTCTTCTTGCGGGAAACTGTCTGTACCTAACCCGTCTTGGTTACTTACCATCACCAACTTAAAGCCTGCCGCTTTAAGCTTAAGTAGCACAGGAATAACGTTTGGCTCGAATACAAGCTTCTCTAAACTATCTAATTGCTTATCTACTGGCGGCTCTTCTACAAGTGTACCGTCGCGGTCAATAAATAAAATGGCTTGCTGACTCATGCCGCGTCCTCATTATTTTTAAATTCGTTAATTAGCTGCATTAAACGCTGGTTTTGCTCTTCAGTACCGATGCTTACGCGTAAACAGTTTTGTAAGTTAAGCTGTTTTGATTGGTCACGAATAAGCATGCCTTGACTTACCAAGTATTGCATTAAGGCTTGCGCTTTTGCGTAGCGGAATAAGATAAAGTTTGCTCGTCTATCACCCACTAATTCAAAGCCTTCAATAGATGCCAGCGCTTCGGCTAGGGCCTCTTTTTCTCGGTTGATGGTAGCCACCTGAAGCTCAAGTAACGTTAGCGACTCAGCCGATAATGCTTTTGCGGCAATCTGCGCCACTGGCTCTGGAATAGGATAGGGCGCTATTACTTTAAGCAGAGCTTGAATCACCGGTGCTTGGGCAAGTGTAAAACCACAGCGAAGGCCGGCAAGTGCAAACGCTTTAGACAGCGTACGAAGTACCACCAAATTCGAGTAGTTGTTAATCTCATTCACCCATGTGTTGTCGGCATCGAACTCAATGTAAGCTTCATCAACTACAACAAGCGCTTTATCGGCAAAGTGATTAAGCACAGTTTTAATGTCTTCGCGAGCGACCGGCGTACCGGTTGGATTATTTGGCGCACAGATAAAAATCACGTTAACGTCATCTTCAGCGCATACAGCATTCACGTTAAGACTGAAGTCGTCGTTAAGCGGCACTTTCTTAATGCCCACATCACAGGTTTCTGCGCTGATTGCATACATACCGTAGGTAGGCGGGCAAATCAAAATGCTGTCTTTACCCGGTGTACAGAAGGTACGGATAAGCAGTTCGATGCCTTCATCTGCCCCGCGGGTTACAATAAGCTGTGATTTATCTAGCCCTGCATAACTTGCGTAACCACTGACTACTGTTTCGGGCTGACACGATGGGTAGCGGTTAAAGTTACTGCTATCTACGCTGTATTCGTTTGCGTAAGGTGACTCGTTAGCATTAAGCCAGTCTTGGCCGCCCGAAAACAAGCGGCGAGCCGACTCATAAGGCTTTAGCGGCACTAAATTTTCGTTAATGAGGTTATCGATAAGTGCCGACATTAGGCGTCTCCTTGCTTAAGTGCCTGCATACGAAGTGCAACGGCCTGCTCGTGTGCATCTAAGCCCTCGGCAGCGGCCAGTGCCATAATCGCAGGGCCTAAATTACGCATGCCGTCTGCGCTTAGTTCTTGGATCGTGTAGCGGCGCATAAAGTCTAAAAGACCAAGGCTTGAGTAGTTCTTTGCATAGCCATAGGTAGGCAGTACGTGATTGGTTCCCGAAGCATAATCACCAGCAGACTCTGGTGACCACGGGCCTAAGAATATAGAGCCTGCATACTTAATTTTTGGCAAATAATCACGGGCATTCTCTATTTGTACAATTAAGTGCTCAGCCGCGTAGGCGTTACTTGCTTCAATGGCTTGTTCAATTGTATCGGCCAAAATATAGCGCGCATTTTCCATAGCAGGGCGGGCAATTTCAGCGCGAGATAGGGTTGCTAATTGGCGCTCAACCGCGGCTTTTGCTTCTTCAATAAGCGCAGCGCTGTTAGACACCAAAATAGCCTGCGAGTCTGGACCGTGCTCGGCTTGAGAAAGCAGGTCGGCTGCTACAAACTCAGGGTTTGCGAACTCATCAGCTAGTACCAATACTTCTGATGGACCAGCCGGCATATCAATAGCCGCGCCATCAGCACGTTGGCTTACTTGCTGTTTAGCTTCAGTCACAAAGCTGTTTCCTGGGCCGAAAATTTTATCAACCTGTGGAATGGTGTTTGTACCCAACGCCATAGCCGCAACAGCTTGAGCGCCACCACATAAAAAGATTTTGTCGATACCGCACTTTCTGGCCGCATAGGCAATTTCAGGTGCAATCAACTGCTCTCTATTTGGCGGTGTGCAGAGCAGTTTATTTTCACAACCTGCCACCAATGCAGGCACGCCCAGCATCAACACGGTAGAAGGAAGTGGTGCGCTGCCACCTGGAATATAAAGACCCACTGCATCAAGCGCGGTAAAGCGAAGCTCGCATTTAACGCCAGGCGTTGTGGTTAGCGCGATATCACTAGGTATTTGCGCTTCGTGAAACATTTTTATGTTGTTGAACGCAGTATCGATAGCACTTGCTACATCTGGCGTTACTTTCGCAGCAAGAGCATCAATGTTTTCTTGTGAAAGTACAAGGCTAGTTAAGTCTGGGCAGTCAAATTTACGTGTGTAATCAAGTACTGCCTCATCGCCTTCTTTTTCAACGCGGGCGATAATGTCGCCCACGGTCTGCTTTAACTGTTGGCTATTGGCCATAGCCGGGCGGGCTAGCGCCTGTTTTTTCTCATTTACCGAAAGAGATGACCAAGTAATCATAATTGCCTGCCTTTTAGCCCATCATTTTTTCGATTGGCATTACAAGAATAGAGCTACAACCAAGGGCTTTAAGTTTCTCCATGGTTTCCCAGAACAAGGTCTCTGTAGAAACAACGTGGATAGCAACTTGTTCTTCATTTCCAGCAAGTGGTAGAACCGTAGGATTTTCAGCACCTGGAAGTAGGCTTTTCACCTGCTCTAAATACGCTTTTGGTGCATGTAGCATGATGTACTTGCTTTCTTTTGCTAGTAACACGCCATCAACACGCGGCATAAGTCGGTTAACCAGTGTTTCTTTCTCGTCGCTAAGCTCGCCATCAGCGCGCTTAATAAGTACCGCTTTACTGCGGAAAATAACGTCTTTTTCAACAAGACCGTTAGCTTCAAGGGTTGCACCGGTAGATACAAGGTCACAGATAGCGTCAGCTACACCTGCTCGTGGGGCCACTTCCACAGAACCTTGTAGCATTACGGCTTTGGCGTTAATGCCTTGGTCTTTGAAATAACGCTCGAGAAGGTAAGGGTAGGTGGTCGCCACTTTTTTGCCTTCTAGAGATTTAATGCCGTCATATTTCATTTCGTTAGGGACAGCGATTGATAAGCGACAGCCGCCGTAGTCTAGACGACGTAATACTTCATACTCAAAGGGCTTGCCTGCTGCCTTGCGCTCAAGCATTTTTTCTTCAAGCTCATTTTCGCCAATAAAACCAAGGTCGCAAACCCCGTCCATCACAAGACCTGGAATGTCGTCGTCACGTACGCGAAGTAAATCAATTGGCTGGTTCGTTGAATGCGCAATCAGCAGGCGATCACGAATGTTCAGTTTTATGCCGATTGCTTTTAGAAGTGCGATGCTGTCATCACTTAAGCGACCTGATTTCTGTACGGCAATTCGAAGTCTGTTGCTGTTACTCATTGAAACGTTCCTTACACGTTGTGTTTTAACTTTTGATTGCGCCTAAAACGAAAAACCCCCGGAAGTTTCCTTCCGAGGGTCGAGAATTTTTCTATCTGCGCCGTTGGAAGGAAATATAGACCTTCCAGCACGAACCTGAAAGGTTATGCTTTGTGGTGATGGTGATGTTTCGCCGCGCAGTTAATCATTTTGGTGAATCTAATTCCTAATTTCGAACGGCTGAAACATTAGCGGTTTGAGCCTCGATTTGCAAGGCAAAAGTGAACTCTTTTCCTACATTAACTCTAAATTAATATACATATAATAAAACTATTCGTTATGAATTAGTTGTGAACCATAATTTTAAGCACCATTCGGCCGATAAATTATATAAACATATACACATGTAAGGAGGGCGTATGAGCAACGATTTACTGTTTCCCATTTTGCCTCGCAATACGAAAGTGCCGGTTGAACCCGATGAGCGGGTGAAAAAAGTGCAGAAAACGAACAAGTCTGAGCACCTTGGTGAGGAAGAACGCGATAATTTCCAAGACATAAAGCGAACCGAGGTAATAGACGCGTCAGCTGAGAACTCGAAAGACAAAGATAGAGGCAAAAAGAGCGGCGGGCTTAAGCACATCGATATTGATGTTTAGATGCCTTTTGGGCACTAGGTTTTATTTGTAAAAAGCTCTTCAAATAACCCTTCGATTTGTCTTGTGACCTTGTGCTTTGTTAAGTAGAAGGGCAGCGGCTCTCGTTTGGAATGAGACTCTTTCACCTTCACCGTAGCACCTATGTAGCTTTCTAGCACTGGTAAACCTTTCTGCTTGAGCGATTGTACCAGTTCTGAAGGCAGTTTAGCCTGACTATTAAATTGATTGACTACAATGCCCAATAGCATAAGTTCTGGGTTATGGTCCTCTTTAAGTTCAGCTGCATTGTCGAGTAAGTGCTCGATAGCTTGTGCGGAAAAGTCATCACAATCAAAAGGAACACAAAAGCCATCTGCTGCAATAAGTGCCGCTTTAGAATAGAAGTTGAAATTAGGCGGCGTGTCGATAAATATGTGTTCGAATTTACCCTTCAACTCTTTAAGTGCGTCTTTGAGCTTAAAAATTTTGTATCGAGACTCGAGCTCCCGCTCTACGTCAGCCAAGGCTGGTGAGGACGGCATCACGTAAAGGTTTTCAAAAGGGGTTGGATGAACAAACTCAATAGGTTTTTTAGCCGTTCTGAATATCCCCACCACTTGCTTAAACATATCAGCAACAGAAAGGCTTTTTTCGTTGGCGTTAAACCCCGCGTAGTAACTACTGTTACCTTGCGCATCTAGGTCTACCAATAACGTTTTGTGACCTAACTTTGCGCTCTGTGCGGCTAAATTGGTACTAATCGTTGATTTACCCACCCCACCTTTTTGATTAAAAACCACAGTAATCATACGAAATCCCTATGCAAAAACGTGCTTTAACGCAGTCTGAATATCTTGTTTGATTAAAATATGCCCAAATACGACTGCTAATGTAAAGCGTGTTTTCATCTTAATCATATGCATTGAAGCAAATTGCATCGACAATAGTATAAAAAACGAAATCACACCTTACATTAAAATGATAATGATTATCATTGGTGGATTATTCTATTTTAATCGATTAAGTATGCGTTTTTCACCCACTTGACTGACAATGTCGTTGTGTTCTATTTTTTCTTCTAATCTGTTTGCCCAATCCATGGAGCAAACTACGGAACAAAACCAAGTAGAGAGCATCACTGTTACAGCCTCTGGCTTTGAGCAACTTTTGTCTCAAGCTCCCGCGTCTGTGAGCGTCATCGATAGAAAACAACTGGCGCAGCGAGCTTACAAAGATATCACAGACGCACTTCGAGACGTGCCGGGGGTTACTGTAACGGGTGGTGGATACCGACAAGACATCAGCGTTCGAGGCCTACCTGCACAATATACATCTATACTTGTTGATGAAAAAACAAACAGGTAGAGAATCCCAGCCAAATGGCAGCGGCGGGTATGAACAAGATTGGTTGCCGCCATTGGATAGTATAGAGCGTATTGAAATTGTTCGCGGGCCAATGTCCACCTTGTATGGTTCAGACGCAATGGGTGGGGTAATCAATAACATTACTCGAAAAAACTTCAGAAAATGGAGTGGTAACCTTCGCGCAGAAACAAAAATTCAAGAAAATTCAGACAGTGGCTCAGATAGTCAAGTTCAGCTGGCATTTTCTGGGCCGTTAATCGAGAATTTGTTGAGCATTACAGCCAGCGACCCTTATCAAAAGCGAGAAGAGGACGATATTGAACGAGGCTACGCAGAAAAAGAGCTGAGCAACATTCGTACAGGGTTTCACTTAACACCAAATACCACAGATACACTACCTTCGAGTACATCTTCCAAGATCAGACACGCACATCTACGCCCGGTAAGTCGTTGCCAGAAAGAAATTCTTTAACAGAGACTGAAAGCGAGAGACATTCTTATGCGCTGACTCACGAGGGGAAGTATGACGATGTGACGGATCGAAGTTACATTCAGCAAGAGTCGGTTGAAAATGTAGGGCGAGATATCACCATTAATAATCTGGTCTTCAATTCTCAATGGTCTTGGGCTGCCAGCGATAGCCACATGCCTACGAATGCGATACGAAGAGTTTGGGTACGTTGAAGACGGAAGAAGATTGTGGCTAGGGTTAAATTGGACGTTCTGAAAATAGCGGTTATTACATGGGCTGTTTTTGTGTGCGCTAGTTGCACTGCTAACTCTTCGCTAACCGCTCAGGATTACGCCCGAAAGGGCCTAGAGAGCGCTACGCATTTTCCTGGTTTGGCAAGCCTCCGTGATATTAGTGCTCCACCTAGAGATGTGTTCAAATTCGATGGAAAGCGACGAGAAAGGCCTAAGCGTGCCGAGAATGCAGGCAAGCCCGATCGCAAAGGCAAGGGGCGGCGCCAAATACCACCCCAGCAGGTCTTTGATAACCTCTATTACGTGGGGGCAGGCAACGTTGCAAGTTGGGCAATCGATACGGGTGAAAGCATTGTTCTAGTGGATGCGTTGAGTAATGACGACCAAGCTCAACAGTACATAATTGATGGCCTCTTTGCGCTCGGATTGGGCAACAAGTCCATATCTCACCTTATTATTTCCCATGGCCATGGCGATCACTATGGTGGGTTTGAACTTATCAAGTCAACAAATAATCCTCGCATAGTCATGAGTAGTGTAGAGTGGGATTACCTCGAAAACGATAAATTCGCCAGTTATCGTTGGGGTAAAAAGCCAAGCCGAGATGTGGCGGTAGACGATAGTGAAAAATTGAACGTTAACGGTACTGAACTATCGCTTTATGTTACGCCGGGTCATACACCAGGTACCTTAACTGTCATTGTTCCCGTAGTTGACGGAAACGAAAAACATCGGGCAGTGTTGTGGGGCGGTACTGGGCTCAACTATGGTCCTAATGTCTCGCGCATTCAGTCTTATACCGACTCTGCCATTACGATGAAACGATTAGTAAAAGAACAAAATGTTGATGTTTTTTTATCGAACCATCCTGGGCGTGCTGGAACAAGAGAAAAGCTCGAAGCCTTAAGTAACCGGCAGAGTAATGAAAAACATGCCTTTGTTCAAGGTCAAGATGTAGTTGTTGAAGCATTTGAACTGCTTGAAAACTGCACGCGCGCACAGTGGATGAGAATTGAGGAAAAGCAACACGAGCAACGTAAATAGCTCGCTCATATCAAGGCAAGAGGAAGACGCTTTATGGTTGCCTCAGTCCTCTTGCCAGCTCGTTACTTGATGTTATTTGCAAAAAGTACGGTGATTGTTAAACCTTCTCACGCTCAGTAAACCTACTGCAAAAATAAAAATCGCAAACGTAGAGGGGGCACTTACTTCGGTTGAAGATGAGGTGGTAGCAAACGAACTTGCTAATATGATTTCTCCGTTAACAATGGGGTTGTTGGTCAAATTAAGTACAGGTCCGTTTAACGCCCCGCCAGTGTGGAAAAGTGCATCGTAGAGTGCGTTTAGCGAGAAGTTATCAAATGATATTCGAACCGCGTTTCGAGATTCAGTACATAACGTGTTTGAGCACGACTTCTCAACTTCATTAACGAATATCCCCAAGCCAAAGTCAGCAATATTCAAACCAGCAAATAGCGACTGATTTTCAAGTGCAGTAGCCGTAACGCTGTTTCCCCACAGGCTCACCTCTACATCTACGATATCTGACGAACCTGCCGTAGCCAGGTTCACCGTCGGCTCAGGTGATGTATTCCCATCAACTTTTGACACAGTGGAGAGTACATCGGCACTAAGCGTTAAAAAGCCACTTATTCCAAGTAAGTCTGAAAATAAGTCGAGATTAAGGTCGTTAATGGTTCCGCGGCCAGAAGTGAAAAAGCTTGCTGGAATGAAACTCGTTAAAGAAGACTGAGATTCGCCTTCAATAATTGCCGTAGATAGCGCGCCATCAAACTCTGTAATGTCAATCGGGTTGCCCAACGTACCCGAAGCATTTGCGCTTGCGCCAATAATAGTGTCAATCTGTGAATAATTTTCAGGAGCACTACCGCTGGTATGAGCTAAGTTGATAGTTGAGTTAGCAACAGCGGTGACAAGATCACCTACATTGCTGGTAATGGATAGGTCGACATGGACAGCATTCCCATAACTGCTGCCTATTATCGCTGCGTTGGACGAAAAACTGATTGCTGCTGAAGCGAACATTGCGCCCGTTAATAGTGTTCTTGCTATTGCTCTTATCGCTTTGTTGTTGTGTGGTTGCATAATGAAAACCCCATTTATGGCTTAGCGTACTGCTAAGCGAGCTTTTTACAGACAAAGCGTAGTCACGGAAATCCAGTTTAGTTATGGGGGGATACCCCTAACTATATACTTTCGACTACAGGGCTTCGGTAAGAGAAGATATGTTAGCGGCAAGACACGGCTTATTGTTGCGATCTCGATAATTAATAGATTTAGCGGGTAAGCAGGCATTTTTTGGAGAAAAATTAAAAAGGCCTCTTGCATTCAAGAGACCTTCGGTGATTAAGAAAACGTTTTGCTGCTCTAAATATAAAGTAGGGAGGACAGAATTAATTTAGTTCTTTATCTACCCAAAACTTGGTGCCCTTTACCGTGGCTTGTAGCGTCAGACCACTTTCAGTCATGGTGTAAACCGTTACATTACCAAGATAACCTTCGCCTTCTGCAGATGCGCCTTTATTGCCTGCTTTCGCTGCTACATCTGCGTTACCACCAAGGGTCCAACCGTTTTCAATGAAATGATTCATCGCTTTTTGAGTATGGAAGACCATAACAATGCGATAGTCTTTAGCGCCTAAGCCAAGGCCAACGCCGCCTTCGGCCATATTCATATATGTTTTCGCGCCAGTAACGTTATTGTTTACCACACCGTAGCCGGTGCCAGCGGCCACAAAAAATACGTTAATGTTGGCATTAGTGAATACGGCGTAGCCTGCTGCGTCTCTTATCTGAGAGCGAGTATCTGGCTTCTCGGTGTATAGGCGAGCCAGCGCATTTTCTTGCATATCTAAAATAGCTTGTTGCTTTTCAGCAACAGTTCCATCTCCCATAGAAGCACACGCTGTTAAAGCCAAAACAGCTGCCATAAATGCGGACTTAATCGCTAACTTACTAACTTTCATGCAATTCTCCTTAGCATGTCGGTATTTTATCACTTGCGTTAACAGACAGTTTCCACCACTAGTAATTCAATAAAATACCGTGTTTATTTAAACCACATGAGTGGTACGCAAAAAGCGTGCTAAGTGATGCACGCGTATATAAAATAGTAAGGTGCTTGTGATCAATCGTTAGCTTCGTGCTATTACCCGTAGCCCTAGTCGGACTCGCTGTCAGTCAGCATTTACCACTCTATTTCAAGCTCTAGCGCACCGGGGTGATCAGTTTGACCTACCATCTCTTCGTAGGGCGTGCTTTGACGAAGCCAAACGTGCTCAAAGGCTTGAGAGTCGAAGTGCTCTCTAATTTCATTTAAGCAATGGAACGTTTTTGGTTGTGACTTTTTATCTCGAACTAAAGTGCGCGATGCACCCATTCCTGTAGCTGCAAGGTAGTTACCACCTTCTAATGACTCAATGTATAAATTCATAATGTAGCCCTCGTTAGGTCGCAGCTAACGTTGGCTGCGTCTTATAGTTAATTAGTCGAAAACGCCCACAACGATCATTAATTTTGTGTCATGAAGGCTCTCACTCCTAGTCATCAGTATCTAGAAATAAGGGGACAGAAAATTTTGTCCGAAGCAAATTAAAACAAATCGCTTTACCACCATTTGTTGGTGCACACCATGATCCCTGCACGATGAAAGCTATCGCGTACTTGCTCCTTATCCTGTGAATTCAGGAATGCGCCTAATTCAACCTGCTGTAGGGGGGTCTGTAAAATTAACCGTGAAGTGCATTTAAAGCTTAGGTCTTTTTGGTAAAGTAGCGACGTATCTAGTCTGGGAAAGCTTAAAGCGGCGCCGTCGGAACACGCTATATGGACATTATCAACAGAAATTGAAATGGTTTCCCATCGGTAGGTGGCTTTAGACACCAAGTACATAATTAGTGCTAACAGACCGACCTCTATTCCAGCAAAAGGGAGGATGACCCACGCTCCCACCATTGACCAAGCAATGGCAATCGAGCTAATGAAAACGGCAAAAGCTGTAATAAGATATTTAGTTTGCTGCCATGTTGCTGAGCGGTTTGGCGAAAGATGCAGTTGCACCTGGTGCTCAAATGTAGATACTTCAACCATGTTTTTGAATATGCTGTATGTGATATCTGTGTAAGTGAAAACTTATACGTAATGGGATAACAATAGTTTTAAAATTGTACAGGTGCTAGTTAGCAGTGTGCCTTAAGAAGTCATGCCGCGTGAGTTACCGAATTTTTCCTTAAGGATGTATGTGATTTCTCTCATCAAGCAAAACGCTGGTAAAGCAGCGTTGATAGTACTTTTAATTTTTTGGGTTAGCAGTTTACTAGCACAACCTGCACCCATTGAGCTTGTTAAAGAATTCGGACTTTTCAGCGTTCTTGGCGTTATCGGTGCTGTATTTGCAAACGCCACTGGAGCAGGCGGAGGTGTGGTGTTTGTACCATTTTTCAATTACCTGTCGTTTTCATCGCAAAGTGTAGTGGCAACTAGTTTTGCTATTCAATGCTGCGGCATGACCGCTGGAGCATTAACTTGGGCGGCTTATTACAAAAAACAGCACAAACACGACGACTACTGGAGAGCGTTGCCGAGCGCACTCATGCTAACCGCTCCTTCATCTATTTGTGGTATGGGGTTCGCGCAATATTCGCCGCAAAGCCAGTTGTTACTCGCACAATTATGGGGCGGAGCCAACAACCTACACATTGTCTTTGGCGGGTTTTCTATTTTATTAGCCATTGCTATTTTTGCGTCTGTTCCATTAATGAAGCGCACTCATTTTGATAAGGATTTACAAACAAAGGATTTAGTATTTTTACCTTTCATTGGTTTTGTGGGCGGCGTTATCACAGCTTGGCTCTCAGTGGGAGTGGGTGAGTTAGTGGCGGTTTATCTAATTATTCGTGGCTTTAATGTCACTATGTCTATCGCTGTAGCCGTTATTCTATCCGCTTTCACCGTGTGGTCTGCGGTGCCATACCATGCTTTTATTAGTGAATCTGTGGTGTGGCAGGTTGTTTTGTTTGCTGGCGCGGGAGCAATCATCGGTGGAATGATTGCCAAATATGTAGTTTTGGCATTTTCCGTTCAGCGTCTAAAACTTTTTTTCGGTATGTGGGTACTAATTTTAGGAGTCACAAGTTTACCTATTCTTTAAGTCATGAGCTTGCGACAGTTAGCAGCCCAGCTTGCTGCGACTTAAAGCCTAAAAGTAACATAACATAACGTAGTGCATGGTAACGCTCACTATTCAGGTTCTTTTTCTAAATGCCAATCTCGATAAGGAAAGATAATATGGATATCAATCCTGTTCCCCAGAAACGCTATAACGTACTTCAGCCTAAATGGTCGTCTCATGCGGTTATTTATCAGGTCAACACCCGACAATTTTCAGAAGAAGGAACTTTTGAAGGAGTAAGGAAGGGCCTTGCACATATTAAATCCCTCGGCGCGGATATTATTTGGCTTATGCCGATACATCCTATTGGTGAAAAAAACAGAAAAGGCCAGCTTGGCAGCCCCTATGCCGTTAAAGACTACTTGGCCATTAATCCAGAATTTGGCAGCGAAGAGGATTTCAAAGCGCTGGTGGAAGAAGCGCATAGGCTTTCGCTAAAAGTCATCATAGACTGGGTGCCAAATCACAGCGCGTGGGACAATCCGTTGGTTGAACAACACCCCGAGTGGTACGCCAAAGACTACAAAGGCGATTTTCGTCCATCTCCGTGGTGGGATTGGAGCGATATTATTGAATTCGATTATGAGCAAATTGGCCTTCGCAAATACATGATTAATGCATTGTGTTACTGGGTTGAAAAGTTCGATATCGATGGGTTTCGCTGTGATGTAGCAGGCTATGTGCCTAACGACTTCTGGAGTCAAGCTGTTGAAACATTAAACGCAATCAGGCCTGTCTTCATGTTGGCTGAGTGGGAGAATCGCGACCTTCACGAAAATGCGTTCAATATGACTTACGCGTGGAGCTGGAATGAAACATTGCATGAACTCGCTCATGGAAAGTGTTCACTGGATAGGCTGCGCAAGTATTATTCGTGGAACGAACGCAGCTGGCCTCATTCCGCTTATAGAATGACCTTTGTGAGTAATCATGACAAAAATGCTTGGGATGGCACTCAGCGCGAACAATTTGGTGATGCGCTTGAAGCCAGCATTGCTTTATCGGTAATAGGTGAAGGCATGCCGCTCATTCACAACGGCCAAGAAGCTGGGGAAACCAAGCGTTTAGCGTTTTTTGAGCGCGACCCTATACACTGGCAAGAACATGAAATAGGCAACTTGTATCGCAAGCTAATTGCTCTCAAAAAGTCCAAAGCCGTGCTAGGGAACGGAGAATACGGGGCAAGAATGATTCAGGTGCCAAACTCTAAGATGGATAAGGTTTTTAGTTTTGTGCGTTGTAGTGAAAATGAAAAAGTGTTCGTTGTGATTAATTTCTCAAATGAGCAGCTTGATGTAACGTTTGAAGAACCATTGTTTGAAGGTGAGTATGCGCACTGGGAGCGCGACGAAAAGAAAATATTCGGAGATGATTCAGTGTGTAAACTCAAGCCTTGGCAGTTTGAGATATGGATTGCTTAACCGTGTGATCGTTAAATGTCATCTCTAACTACTAATGGTAAAGAGCTTCGATACATTTTTATTAAGTGAAAATTAAGGATGAACTATGACTGCGAATGATTCAGCTGAAAAAACAGAAGACCGCTCGTTAAATAATCATGCAGCGCTTAAAACTTCTATTGCCAATGGTGATGTTGAAGAGGTAAAAGCGCGACTTGAAGGGCATACTTTGAATAAGCTAGAAAAAGGTTATCTTATCGACCTCGCACGCTTGAGTGGCAACAGTGAAATCGAGGAAGTGATTAAGTCCACACCCGAAAGTTAGATGCTAAAGAGCCTAGTGTGATGACCAAGGAATACTAAGGGTGCAATTACAACGCGACGCTGTCATGTCCACAATTCTTAATGACAATCAAATAAGCAATACAGGAAGCGGAGTTGCTGTAGCTTCATTGGGAGCAATGGAATGGATAATGACACACAAGTAATGTATGATCCCTGAATCAGAAATCACATGGAGTCAAATTTGACACTTACGCCGCCCTAGGCTTTCCCTCTAAATATCTTCCGCTCAGTTTAATGAGCAACTTATCGCATCCCTTGCGAGCTATATTCATAAGTAATTTTTCTATCCTCTTTCAGAGGAAAACAGTTTAGGTAACTTTGCATGATCGAACACGTAAAGAGAGATTGGTTCTCTAATATTCGTGGTGATGTGCTTGCGGGTATTGTGGTGGCTTTAGCCCTCATTCCCGAAGCCATTGCCTTTTCTATTATTGCAGGTGTTGACCCCAAAGTGGGCCTGTACGCATCGTTTTGCATCGCCGTTATCATTGCATTTTTTGGCGGAAGACCGGGTATGATTTCCGCTGCCACAGGCGCTATGGCGTTATTAATGGTGACATTAGTAAAAGAGCATGGTCTCGAATACCTGCTAGCCGCAACCTTGCTTACAGGCATGTTGCAGATTGTAGCTGGCTTTCTGCGATTAGGTGAGTTGATGCGGTTTGTTTCACGGTCAGTCGTCACGGGATTTGTAAATGCCTTAGCTATTTTGATATTTATGGCACAACTGCCAGAACTGACCAACGTGACTTACCATGTGTACGTCATGACCGCCGCAGGTCTTGGCATTATATATCTGTTTCCCTATTTTCCTTTGATTGGCAAAGCAATACCCTCGCCATTAGTCTGTATTGTCACACTGACTATTGTTGCTATTGCCACAGAGTTGGACATACGCACAGTAGGTGATATGGGAGAGCTACCAGACACATTACCGATACTTTTGTGGCCGGATGTTCCTATAAATTTTGAAACGCTAGCGATAGTATTCCCCTATGCCGCAGGCCTGGCTGTTGTGGGTTTGCTGGAATCAATGATGACAGCGACTATTGTTGATGATTTGACTGATACGTCCAGTGATAGAAATAAGGAATGCAAGGGGCAGGGAATTGCTAATATTGGTGCAGGCTTGTTCGGTGGCATGGCGGGTTGCGCCATGATTGGACAGTCAATTATCAACGTAAAATCTGGTGGACGTGGCAGACTGTCTAGCTTTGTCGCAGGAACATTTTTACTGTTTATGGTGCTCGTGTTGGATGAGTGGCTTCGACAAATTCCGATGGCTGCCCTAGTTGCCGTAATGATTATGGTAGCAATTGGCACTTTCTCTTGGGCATCGGTAAAAGATTTAGGCAAGCACCCGCTCTCATCCAATATTGTGATGATTAGCACGGTCATAGTTGTTGTAGCGACACATAATCTTGCCATCGGCGTACTAATCGGTGTTCTGC
This sequence comes from Alteromonas sp. 5NW40-0090, assembly GCF_057552975.1. NCBI lineage: Bacteria > Pseudomonadati > Pseudomonadota > Gammaproteobacteria > Alteromonadales > Alteromonadaceae > Alteromonas > Alteromonas sp. 5NW40-0090. The sequence continues at coordinate 41,349 of NZ_BAAJLT010000017.1, read as the reverse complement.
TTGCCACCCTGTTCTTCGCAAACAAAATCGGACGGTTTATGGCTGTGAAGTCCTATCATTCCGAGCCTGAAAAGACACGTACCTATGAAGTTGTAGGGCAGGTATTTTTTGCTTCATCTGAGCAATTCATGGCATCTTTTGATTTCAAAGAAGCTGTAAGTAAAGTTGTGATCGATCTTACTCACGCACACTTCTGGGATATAACCGCCGTAAATACATTGGATAGGGTCGTTATTAAATTTCGTCGTGAAGGTGCTACAGTGTCGGTTGTTGGGATGAATGAAGCAACAGAAACTGTCGTCGATAAGTTTGGTGTACACAATGACCCGGCAGAAGTTGAAAAGCTAATGGGGGGGCACTAGGAGACAAGTTATGGATAAAATTATTACCTGTATTGATGGCTCTGCAATAACACCCGCCGTCGTCGGCGCTGGCAAATGGGCCGCAAATAAGTTGGCAAAACCGTTATGCTTTCTCCATACTATTGAAAAGGCGCACCAGCACGGCGCGGATGATTATACTGGCAGTATCGGGCTAGGCGCTCACTCCTCGTTATTGGAAGAGATGACCAAACTAGATGAGCAAAGGAGTAAGCTTGCTCTACAGATTGGTGACGAGCTTCTTGAATCCGCAGTGTCTGAGGCTACAAAAGCGGGTCTAGAGACAGTGCAATCTTTACAGCGTCATGGCGATATCGTTGAGGCATTGGTCGAACTTCAAAGCGAGGCACGACTAATTGTTATTGGCCGCAAAGGGGGCGGTTACGAAAACGAGTTTAAAGCTATTGGCTCTCATCTAGAAACACTGCTACGAAAAGTATCCCGGCCCGTTGTTATTGTCCCTGAAGAATTCTCAGCGCCATCGTCATTTATGATTGCCTATGATGGGCGTGAGTCAGCTGATAGAGCACTACAAAAAGTGCTCGATGGCGGCCTTTTGTATGGCATTGATTGTCATTTGGTGACGATCAAAAACAATGAATCGAATCTTAAAGCCAAGTTTGATAATGCTGCCGCTCAATTAGTCGAGCGTGGCTTAAACGTGACTACTGCATTCTTAGAAGGTAATATTAACAAAGAGTTGGTGAAATATCAGATAGAGAACAACATTGATTTGTTGGTAATGGGGGCTTTTGGACATTCTAAATTGCGACAGCTATTTGTTGGTAGCAATACATTGAAAATGTTAGAAACAGTAGATATTCCGTTGGTTGTTTTACGATAATCTACACAGTGGTGTTAACAGATGCTCAAGAAACTAGCTCAGGTCTAATCTGACATCGTCACCTGAAAAAACGGGTAACGGTAAGATTAAGTCTGAGCTAGTACAACTTAGTGATTACTCTTCAGAACTATCACTTGAGCTACTTTCAGACGTACTCAGATAACGCTTAAATTCCGTACGCGTAATTAATTCATCGTCATTTGCGTCAATGTTATCGAAGTCGCGGGTTACACCACTTCGAGAGGCTTCAGCTTTAGTAAGCTTACCGTCGCTGTTAGCGTCCATCATCTCAAATTTACTGCGTGCAATGACCGCTTCATCTGCGATAACTGTTTTATCGTTAATGACCGTATCTTTAGAGACTTTTTCAACTTTCGTCTTTTTTAAGTCTCCATTCGCTTTCAGCTCAGTTTCGGCTCTTAACTCGTGCGTCAACCTTTTGTCTTGCGTAGCTGCAACAACTTCATCTACATCGGCATCAACTTCCACTTCCGTTTCTATTGTACCTTTTTTACCCATGCTTTCTTTCATCGATTTTACAGTCGCAAGCACTTCATCATCGAAGTGTTGAGGGTGCTTCATCACATGAGTGTTAAACTCTTCAATCGAAAGCTGCATATCTGAATTAGCATCAATTTTGGAGAAATGCGCATAAATCTCATCGTCGTCAGCTTCTTCCTGCGAGATGTAGCCGTTGTCATCGTTATCTAGATCAACAAACGTCGTATCGATTTTCTCCATGTCGTCGCCAGCAAATGCACCAGCAGACAGAGCGGCACTAATTAATGTAGCAATAGTTAACTTTTTCATATCTTACTCCTTGGTTTTTCGGCCTCCATACTGCTTAAAAACGGAGGAGAGAATTCACAAAGGACTATTCACAGCATGTGCCATTCTGGTAAATTTAATTAAAATCAATTGTTTAGGTTTTCTTGAGACTGGTGGGCGTTACGCTGAATTGTGAGAACTATAGAATTTCATGCAAAAGTTACCCAATGATTTTAACAAAAGTGATACAAGATAATTGAGGTTCGCTAAGACCGTAAATATCAATCGACCTCCTGCTATTCAAGCAGCGAGTATTGTTAAATATAAAGCCACTAGGTTTCGAATCAGTAGTCAGTGTATATTACGGTAAACGTTCGAATTTTGTAATGGTTTCTAAACTTTGCTCCCACACAGCTTTGCTTACGTCGAAGATATGTGCAGTAGGTTTAATGAGTAGTTTTGTATCCAGACACCCAGCGGGTACGACTAAAGTGTTACTGAGTTGAGTACACGGAAGGGCTGAGCCACAAATTTTACAGAAACTTTTGCTATGACGCGTGTTCTCGAGCGTGAAGTTGGCTATAGCGTCAACACCCGATGCCCAAGTTAATATTGCCGAAGTTGAAAACAGGTTGGCAGCGAAAGCCGAACCTGAATCTTTTTGACAATGTTTGCAGTGGCATAGATAAAAACTGTCAAAATCACCCTCAATTTCAAAAGTTACTGAACCGCACAAACAAGACCCTTTGTAATTTTTCATCAAAACTCCTTTTTTCTGAAATGACACTATTTAAAGCACCAAGATTGCTATTGTTTAGCAAGCCAGTCGTAAAAATGCGCCACGCCCGCTTCTAAAAACGGTTCTATGGGGCCTTGTTCTTCTTCGCCTGATAAATAAAGTGCCCGTCGACCTTTTTCTAACAATAGGCAGGCTTCTTCGTCTTCTTCCGCTGTTTCCATATATGCGGCCTTTTCTGCTGCAAAGTAGTCTGGCATATCCTTATGAAGCGCTTTTGGATAATAAAATTCTACGTGGTTTATACACGCGCTCGCACCTTTGGGGTAAATCGTGCTTACAACGATAATGTCTGGGTACCACTCGATCATAATATTAGGGTACAAAAAGCACCATATCGCGCCAAAGCGAGGAAGTGTTTGCCCAAATCGTGCTATTAATGCGTCTTGGAACTCTCTGTAACGCGGCGTTGTACGCTTAGTGAGTCGGTCGCCTAGCCCAACTTTTTGAACTGAAAAATCATCGCCAAAAGACCATTGTAAATCATCGGGCTTAACGAACTGGCGAAGCCCAGGGTGCATGGAGTACACGTGATAGTTTTCTAGATAGATTTCGATGAATGTCTTCCAGTTAAATTGATATTCCGTCGTTTCAGAACCGGCGTAAAAGTAATCGGTAAAGTCGAGATAGTCCTCAAGCCCAAGGGCAGATAAGTCCATATCAGGAGAGCGCCCTTTAAATAGAAGGCCGTTCCATACTGATAGCGATTCTTTTTTCAACTGACCGTTAGGTGCATCCTTAAAGTGTGGCGTCCCTTTAAGCTGACCTGTGTTGTCATAGCCCCAACAGTGGAGTTTACAAACAATGCTGCGTGCCCGACCTTGCCCTTCAAGAAGTTGAGCTTGTCGATGTAAGCAAACGTTAGATATAAGTTCATGGTTCTCACCCTGATTAAATAACACATAACGGTCGTTAAAGTGCGGCAGCACCTGATAACTAAACTTCTCTGGCACCATGAGAGAATGGCCCGCATAAGCAAGCCCACGAGAGAATGCCTGTTCGATTTCCTGCTGGCTTTCATTAGCATCAAAATAACTTTTTATAGAAGGGTGAATAACGGTTTTCATAGTTTAAAATAGGTATTAAAAACGCATTGCGTTAAGTCGTAATTATATAGGCGCTATGTATCATTGTATTGATTAAAAAAATAGCAATATTTTTGTTCAAAGCACTATTTTTTTTTAAATAACGGAGTAGAATCCGCGCACCTTAATTTCGATGTGACTCTCATGGACATTGGCTTCCATCACCTTGAAGAAAAGCGTCTATTAACGCTTTCTTTTTACATTGCCGGTGCATTTGTCGTTATTGCGCTTGGTTTTGCCATTTTAACCAGCTCTGGCGCTATTTTATTTGATGCTGCTTACTCGTTAATTGCTTTTGTAATGTCAATGCTAACGCTTAAAGTAGCTAATTTGGTTCAACGTCCTGATGATGACCGGTTCCACTTTGGTTACACGGCAATTGAGCCTACGCTAAACATGTTTAAGTCGCTTATTATCATTGCCACTTGTGTGTATGCCGTCGCGAGCTCTGTTCAGAGTTTACGAGCAGGTGGTCACGCAGCTGAGTATGGTATTGGTATGGTCTACGGTGTTGTGGCAACGGTTGGCTGCTTTAGTATCTCTTTTTACATGCGTGTAAAAGGTAAGCATTTACTGTCCGATTTAGTAAAAGTGGATTCTCATACTTGGATGATAGACGGTGTGCTAAGTGCATCCATCTTGTTCGCTTTTATCTTGGCCTACGCGCTGGAGTTGACGGAATATAGAACGCTGTCGCCGTACGTTGACCCCGTTTTACTGATTATCCTTGGCACGGTAATGCTGCCGGTGCCGTTTAAGATTCTGCGTGAAAGCCTTAACGAGGTAATCAATAAAGCGCCGCCTGAAGCTATCTCGGCGGTAATCGAGAAAAAATTCAAAAAAACCTTGGCGGACGTCCCATACGAGCACGTGGAAGTGCGAATTAGTAAGCGGGGCAGGGATGTTTATCTGTTAGTCCACATTATAGTAGATGACGCATTCTCTATTGCAACGATCAGTGAGTTAGACGAAATTCGACTGAAATGCGAAGCAGAGATGCGCGAGTGGGACCCTGCAATTATCATGGATATTTTGTTCATAAAAGATCCTGAACTAGCAGAGTAGTGATAAAGAGTGAATACGACATTTCTCGTATTCACCCTTTGCGTAGCTGGCAAAATTCTCAAAATTTTCCGATAATCAAATCTTTAAACTAATTGAAGATGTGATGGAAACGCGACTTCCGCTATATAAAAAGCTGCTGGTGATGTACCGCATAGAACCGGGTTGCCTTGGGCCGCAAGGTGCTGATTACGTCGAGGAATTCTGTGTATTTGCCAAGAAAAAGCTAAAAGACAACCATGGTCATTGTTTGCGATGGACCATTAAGCCCCGCTACGACAAGACACTGCCTGAGCTTGAATTTCAGATAAAAAATGCCGTACTTTCCCGCGACAATGCGGCTAAATATATGGACAGTTTTGGCATTGATATCGACACTTTTGAAGAAGAGTTAGAAGAATCACTCGCCGATTTGGTTGACGCGTTTTTTGAGCGTTAACTTTTTTATTGAGCAGCTATGGTATACATCGCCGTCAAAAACGCTGAGCATCGAAAATTTTTCTAAGTCCAGAGCCCGAAACCACGGCCCAAAAAGAAAAGTACAAAAAAGAAAAGTACAAAAAAGCCCCGCCATTTCTGGCGAGGCACGTTTATTCATTCTGTTAACGTGAGTCAGTAAACTAGCTTGTTAGACTAGTTTAAAGATTTCAGCTTCTGGTAACCTTCAGCTTCTAGCTCATCGTTTACGCACTCTAATACGAATACGTCTTCCGACTTACCTTTTGTACCTTCTTCTTCAGCAATTTCTTTACAGAACTGGGTTAATTCCGCTACCAGCTCTGCAGGTGCTTCTTCTGATGCAGCTGCAATTACAGAGAACGCCATTGCGCTTAAACCTACCAAGCCTAAACCTATAAAGCGTAAACCTTTCATAATTACCTCGTTAAATAGTTGTGTAAATATTTACGAGCGGGATATTGCGCCTAAGTTTTACTATTAAAAAGCTAATTTTTTTGTTCTAGAAGACAAATTCTTTTCATCAAAAATTTAACAATTTTTTTGACTCTTAAAGTGTCAGGAAGCGAATAGTTAAGGTGGGAAGTTTTTTTAATATCTGGGTAGTTCAGGATTTAAGAGATTGGGCTAGGCTCACGCTAAAGTGTAAACCTTTGATGGGCATTTTAAAGGCTTTTTGGCATAATGCGCGGCCTAAAGTAGAAAAGTAATGACAGCGCTGAAACCATGCCCACAATAAATAACGTATTCTCTTCAGATGGCCTCCTTGCAGGTGCTATCAAGGGGTTTGTACCTCGCGAAGCTCAAACTGAAATGGCAAAGGCGGTTAAGCGTGCTATTGATACCACGGGTAGTTTGATCGTTGAAGCGGGAACGGGAACGGGAAAAACCTTCGCTTATCTCGCCCCTGCATTGTTGAGCGACGGAAAGGCTATTGTTTCTACAGGAACTAAAAACTTACAAGAGCAGTTATTTCACCGCGACTTACCACTGGTAAAAAAGGCCTTGGGCAGCAAGCGAAAAACTGCACTGTTAAAAGGCCGTTCAAATTATCTTTGTCTTCATCGAGTAGCACAGCACAGTGGTAATTCTACGCTGGTTGAAAAAGAGGTATTGGGTCAGCTTTCAGAAGTGAAACGTTGGTCTAGTACTACGAAAACAGGTGATATGGGGGAGCTTAAAACCCTTCCCGAAGATGCCCGTGTTTTACCGCTTGTTACCTCTACAGTGGATAACTGCTTGGGCCGCGATTGTCCAGATTATGAAGATTGCTACTTGGTAAAAGCGCGCAGAAAGGCGCTGGATGCTGATATTATTGTGGTAAACCACCACCTTTTCTTTGCAGATATGGCACTGAAAGACACAGGGTTTGGCGAACTTATCCCAGAAGCTGACGCGATTATTTTTGATGAGGCTCATCAAATTCCTGATATTGCGAGTGATTATTTTGGCGAGTCACTTTCAACAAGACAAATTCACGACATTGCGAAAGATATCACGCTGTTGTTCAGAACAGTGCTAAAAGATGCTGGGCAGCTAGATAAAGCAGCTGACAAATGCAGAATGATTTCCTCTGATCTACGGTTATTGTTCCCGGATACGGCCGAACGCGGCAACTGGGCCGAGGCGCTAGACCGTGACGACGTGCGCATGCAGGTGGGCAAATTAGCCGAAGCGCTGGGTGTACTGCATGAAGTGTGTAAGTTACACATTGGCCGTGACAAAGACTTAGACAACATGTACGAACGTGTTGTGGCTGCAAGAGAGCAGTTAGATGCGTTAAGCGACAATAAGCAAGAAAATGTAAGTTTGTGGTATGAAACTACTCAGCGCCACCTCATTATGCATTTAACGCCCTTATCAATTGCCGCTAAATTCAGACGTTTCGTATCATCGCCGCCCCGCGGGTGGATTTTTACCTCGGCAACCTTAATGGTAAACGGCGGTTTTGATCACTTTCAGCGCCGCATGGGCTTAGAAGACGCAGAAACGTTAGGATTAGATAGTCCGTTTAATTATCCTGAACAGGCCATGCTGTGCGTGCCTCGCTATTTACCAGAACCAAACAGCTACGCTATGCGCGAAACTTTGCTAGAAACAGCCAAACGGCTAATCAAAGCAAGTCGCGGCAGATGTTTCTTGTTGTTTACTAGTCACGCTATGCTTAGAGAAATTGCGCAGAAGCTAGAAGATGAGATAGATAATCCGCTACTGGTGCAAGGGACTACCACCAAGCAAGCATTGCTGGATGCGTACCTTGCAGATGAAAAAGCGGTATTAATGGGCACAGGCGCTTTTTGGGAAGGGGTAGACGTACGCGGCAACGACTTGGTTTGCGTGATGATTGATAAGCTGCCCTTTGCGTCACCTGATGATCCGCTGCTTCAAGCGCGTATGGAAGATGTAAAAAAACGTGGAGCAAACCCGTTTGGTGTTATTCAAATTCCTCAAGCTGTTATTACGTTAAAGCAGGGCGCAGGACGACTCATCCGTGACCCTTCAGATAAAGGCGTGCTGGTTATATGTGACAATCGATTAGTGACAAAACCTTACGCCAAAACCTTCGTCGGAAGCTTGCCAGATATGAAAAGAACAAGAAGCTTGGACGAAGTGGAAAAATTTTTAGCCGGCATTGATGAAGCCTAAGTTAAAGCACTGAAAAAGCGGTAAACGTGTATGACGCCATTAGCCCCGTTTTCAGCTTATATGAAACAAGAGATAAACATGAACATTTTAGCTATAGACACCGCAACCGAAGCTTGTTCGGTTGCGCTTCAATTCAAAGACACCGTCATAACGCGTTTCGAGATATGCCCTCAGCAGCATAGTCAACGACTGCTTCCCATGGTCGATGAGGTGTTAAAAGAAGCAAAGGTTTCGCTGGGCGACCTAGATTTACTGGCTTTTGGTCGAGGCCCAGGCAGCTTTACCGGTGTTCGCATAGCAACGGGAATGATTCAAGGTTTAGCGTTAGGGACAAGCTTAAAAGTGGCAGGCGTGAGTACGCTTGAAGCTATGGCGTTTGAAGTAGCGTCTAAAACTCAGCATAAAGATGCATTGATTGCTGTTGCGTCGGATGCGCGTATGGGTGAAGTGTACTTCGCGGTTTACTCACAGTCGCAAAGTGGGCTTGTTCTTTGCGTTGAAGAGCAAGTTTGTCCGCCCGAAACGGCTATTGAACAGCTAAACGCGCTTAAGGAAGATAATAGCGCCGCTGTGATTGCAGCAGGCACCGGCTGGTCTGCCTATGAGGAGCTTGATAACTGGAAGTCTGAGGTATGTGGCGAGGTAACTTCTGACGTCACGCTTCCAAACGCTCAATACATGCTTAAACTTGCAATCGATGCGTATAGCAAAGGCGAAGTATCTAATGCTGTGAATGTAGAACCTGTATATCTGCGCGATAAAGTAACGTGGAAAAAGTTACCGGGAAGAGAGTAGAAGTACTAAAAAGAACGTACCGTATTAAAGAAACCGAAATACTGCGGTTTGCTCTAGTATGGTACGTTTTTTGCCTTATCAACCTCGTATGATTATCAATAATAATTTCGCACTACCGTCCTCTGAACCTTCGCAAGGACGAGTGGCAAAGATAGGCAAAGACCCCGAACAGCAAAATAAGGGGCAGAGTGAGTCGTCGGTAAAGGCGATCGTTGTTGCGCCTGATGAACAGGGTACGGATAACGCGAAGGCCTACCAGCAATTTATCCGCGAGGATGGCAATACCTACTCTCAAAATGCGATAGCCTCTTACACCAGTTTTGAAAAACAACAGCAACGTGAATCTATTCAGTCCATGTTCGGCGTAGATATTTACGCATAATCTTCCACACGCTATTGCGTTCTTACTTGCAAATTAATTCTAACAAATTGTTGAATTTCACAAACAGTTTTGAACAAACTCATAGTATGTCTGCTCTAAACTAGACGCTATACAGGTAAGCTTTCTTGTTTATGCGATAGATTAGTTGAACGACAGTGGTTGTCGTTTCGTAATAATGCTAATGTTTAGTTGCTGGAGTGCGGTTTTTCTTTGTAACTTAAAGAGATACGTAAGACTATATAAGAGTTTTTAAATATATTGCCGCACATGGATTTTATTTGAAACACTTGGCGTTTTATTTGTAATCCATACAAGCGCAAAATTTTTCTCGGGTCCATAGGAGCGCTTTAATGTCTCGTTATTTAGTTTTACTTACGGTCATGTTGTTTACTGGCTGTACTATTGTTCCAGAAAGTATTGAGGTACCTGAGGGTACACAGTTAGTCAGCTATTCCAAAGCGGTCACTTCGGGGGCTAATGCACAAGGTCAAAAAGCACGCTGGGGTGGAATGATTGTTGGCGTTGAAAATAAACCTAACAAAACGTTCATTGAACTCGCTCATTTCCCTTTGAACCACTACGGTAAACCTTCGACAAATGGCGAAACATCGGGGCGTTTCAAGGTACAAATTGACGGCTTCGTCGACCCTATTGTTTTTGAAGAAGGGCGTTCAGCTACGTTCTTGGGTACGATAACTGCGCCGACAGCGGGTATGGTGGGCGAACAACCATATATTTATCCTACTATTGTTGCTGATGATTATCATATGTGGAGAAAACAAGAGGTTTACGATGTAAACACTTACTTCTTCAATTACCATACAGGTTGGTACTCACCATTTTATCACTTCAATGGTCCTTGGATGTACCCGCACTTTAATAGAACCCGAGTGATTCGTTATCAAAATGCCCCGAGCAAGGCTAAGTTACCATCGCGCAATTCAGGGGCGAGTAACTCAAGAACAAAGTCGACAGCGCAGCCTTTGCGTGCAGATAAACAAAAATAGTAACAAGGATTAGGGCGGCAGGTAATTGCCGCTTTTTTTGTTTTTGGTAAAAGTTGAGTGTAGAGGAGGCGGCAATTGATTGCCAGCATGGGAGCTTATGATTGAAACTGAATTCGATATTGGAGGGCTTAATCTAGCAGCGTTAGACAATCAAGGTGCTGGTAAACTTGTAGTTGGTTTACACGGGTACTTAGATAATGCTGAAAGTTTAAGGTTGTTAGCGCCTTACCTTCAATCGCATCGCTTTGTTGCAATTGACCTCGCGGGTCATGGTCGCTCGTCTCACCGTGCACAAGGCGCACATTATAATCAAGTCGACTATCTGCAAGACCTTTATGCCCTTATAGAATCTCAGGAGTGGGATGAAGTTATTTTATTAGGACATTCTCTAGGTGGTATTCTGGCAAGCCTTTTTGCTGCACTCTTTCCAGAAAAAGTCGCTGGGGTGATAAGTATTGACGCCTGTGGGCCGCTTACCGAGAGCGAGGAAACAACCGCTACTCAGATGCGAGAGTCTATAGTGAGTCGTCACACGAAATCACGTAACAAGCTTCGACTTGTTGAGTTGGAAGATGCGGTAAAGGCGAGATGCAACATTTCTGACATACCCGAAGCGCATGCCCGTTCAATATTGACGAGAAATTTGACGCAAGATGCAGGCGGGCATCGCTTTTGGTCGAGCGACCCGAAACTTCGCACAAAATCATCACTGAGACTAACAGAAAAGCAAGCAGAATCTCTGATGCGTGCTATTGTATGTCCTGTACTTTTTATCGGCGCATCCAATAGCTTCAAAAATCTAGAGACAGTCTTTCCAAAAAGGAAGGGGTGGTTCTTAAATGCTCAATACGAACAATTTGTAGGCGGTCATCACATTCACATGGAAAATACTGATGATGTAGGGCTAATAATTCGCAATTTTGTTGAGCAATTGTAAATTGTGCCGTTTATTTTTTTTTACACTTCCTATACTATTCGCAAGTTATCAGACCAGTTAGATGTGCACGTCTTCTTTGGGTGCTCATTCAATAGTATAAGAATAAAGTAGAGGAGGTTTTGGTGGAAAAAACCTGGCTTAAGCATTACGACCCTCGCGTTTCCGCAGAAATTGATGCCGATCGTTACGCATCTGTAGTAGACATTTTCGAGCAGTCGGTTAAGAAGTTTAAAAATAAAGAAGCCTTCATTAACATGGGGCACTCAATTTCGTTCGAGGAGCTAGATACCTTATCTGCGCAGTTTGCAGCGTACTTACAATCTAGCGGCCTGAAACGCGGTGATGCTGTCGCAATCATGATGCCTAATCTCCTTCAGTACCCTGTTGCTATGTTTGGGATATTGCGTGCAGGTATGGTTGTGGTGAACGTTAACCCTCTTTACACCGCCCGCGAATTAAAGCATCAGCTAAATGACGCCAACGCGAAGGCCATAGTCATTGTCGAAAACTTCGCATGTACCCTAGAGGAAGTGATTGCAGAGACTAATCTACAAGAAGTCTTTCTGACGGCTTTAGGCGATATGCTTCCGGCACCTAAGCGCTGGGTCGTGAACGCGGTAGTGAAGTACGTTAAAAAGATGGTGCCGTCTTTCAACCTGCCTGAAACCACTTCGTTTATGTCGGCGGTTAAAAAAGGTCAGTCTCTTGAATATACGCGTCCAGACATTGATAGTGGCGATTTGGCATTCCTTCAATACACAGGTGGAACAACCGGTGTGTCTAAAGGGGCTATGCTAACTCACCGCAACATGGTGGCAAACTTAGAGCAAGTATCAGGTATTCTAGAAACCGTTATTGAAGAAGGCGAAGACTTTGTAGTAACAGCGCTTCCGCTTTATCACATCTTTGCGCTGCTAGCGAATTGCTTGATGTTCGTTAAATACGGTTGCCGTAACTTACTTATTACTAACCCACGCGACATGCCGGCTTTTGTAAACGAACTTAGCAAATACCCATTTACCATTTTGCCTGGCGTGAACACTTTGTTTAATGGCCTGTTAAATACGCCGGGGTTTAGCGAGCTTGATTTTAGCAAGTTTAAGTTTGGTCTAGGCGGCGGCATGGCAGTTCAGCGCCCCGTTGCTGAAAAGTGGGAAAAGGTTACTGGTACCGTACTTCTTGAAGGCTACGGCCTGACAGAGTGTTCACCTGTTGTTGCGGTAAACCCTCCACAGATTGAAGCTTACAAGGGCGCAATCGGAATGCCGGTTCCTTCAACAGACATCAAGCTTCTTGATGACGATGGTAATCCAGTTGAGAAAGGCGAACCTGGTGAAATGTGGGTGAAAGGCCCTCAGGTAATGAAAGGCTATTTAAACCGACCTGAAGCAACAGAAGAAATTCTGAAAGACGGTTGGTTAGCTACAGGCGACATTGCTACGGTAGATGATGAAGGTTACTTCTATATTGTTGACCGTAAAAAGGATATGATCCTAGTCTCAGGCTTCAATGTGTTCCCTAACGAAATTGAAGAAGTAGCTGCAATGCATGACAACATTGTTGAGGCTGCGGCGGTTGGGGTTCCTCACGAAGTCAGCGGCGAAGTGGTGAAATTATTCGTAGTACGAAACAACGACTCACTCACTGAAAAAGACGTTATCGCGCACTGTCGTAACCACTTAACGGGTTACAAAGTGCCTAAGCAAGTTGTTTTCAAAGACGACTTACCAAAAACCAATGTAGGTAAAATACTGCGTCGGGAGCTTCGAGACTAATTTCATTGAAATTTGTTTTGTGAAAGCCGGCGTAAGCCGGCTTTTTTATTACTGTGCAAAAATATGCAATATCAATTAATCACGACATCTGAACAACTTGAAAAAGTGTGCACTGTAGCACAGCGTCAAGAGGCGGTAGCCTTAGACACCGAATTTGTAAGGACTAGAACTCTTACTCCCCACCTGGGCCTTATTCAGCTCTACGACGGCCATCAACTGGTTCTTATCGACCCGCTTGCCATCGACAACATGCGCCCGTTTATCGAGCTTATGGAAAATAACGAAGTAGTAAAAGTGCTGCATTCGTGTTCAGAAGACATAGAAGCATTTCTCACAGCGTTTGACACGGTACCAACACCTGTTTTCGATACGCAGTTGGCGGGAAGTATTTTGGATATGGGGCCGTCACTTGGCTACGCAAAGTTAGTAGAGCTGCTATGTGATATAACGCTAGATAAAGGAGAGTCGCGAACCGACTGGATAGCGAGACCCCTTCGCGAATCGCAACTGAGTTATGCCGCAAACGATGTATTGTACTTATTGCCATGCTACCAACAGCTAGCCAGTAAAGTGCAAGAAGCGGGCAAAGTGCATTGGATTTATCAAGAAATAGCTTTGCTAGTAGATAAAAAACGAGCCCAAATGCCTGAAGATTTTGCGTACTTAAGCATTAAGAATAACTGGCGTTTAAACAGCGAGCAGTTGACTGTATTGCAGGCTTTAGCAGCATGGCGTTTGAACACCGCACGTAAGAAAGACTTGGCACTAAACTTTGTGTTTAAGGAAGGGCATTTGTTTGAAGCGGCGCAGCGGCTTATCGATAGTAAATCTGGCCTTTCTCGCATTAACGGCGTGAATCATCAGTCCGTACGCCGCTACGGCGACACTATCATCACGCTAATTGAAGAGGCGAGAGCAAAGTACGCGCAAACGCCAGAAAAGCTCAGGCTTCCGGTTGTGCTGCGGTTAATTGATATCGCCAAGTATAAAAAAACGCTGGCCGACCTTAAAGTTATCAGCGACCAGATAGCGAAAGACAATGCTGTAAATAGTGACGTTATTGCCTCTAAAAAACAGCTGAATCAACTGTTAAAATGGTACTGGTTTTCGGTTGATGAGACCCGCGTGCAAGGGCTAATGCCGGATGTACTGTCGACGTGGAGAGAGCCATTGTTTCGCTCTCACGTAACTCGTCTACTTGGCGACGCTCCGGCCCAATAGTGCTTTAAAAGCAATATGGGTGAGCAGTATTGGCAAGAGGTTTATGTTCTCGGGCCAATTAAATCTGCATAGTGACCCCAAAAGAACTAAAGAAACGAATTAAGAAAGAGTAGAAATTCTATGTTATGCGCAGTTTATAAAACGCGAAAGAAAGACGGCATGTATTTGTATGTGCCAAAGAAAGACCATTTTGAAGACGTGCCAGAGCCGCTTATGGCAAAGTTTGGTCGCCCAGAGCTAGTGACTATCATTGCCCTAGAAAAGCGCGAGAAACTTGGCCTGGTTGACAAGCAAAAGCTTATCGACGAGCTTAATGAAAAAGGCTTTTACCTCCAAATGCCGCCAAAAGAAGATAATTTGCTAGAGCAACACCGTGAATCCCTTGGGCTTTCAAAAATGCCCGATAAGAAGTTTTAAATATCCATGTTATTAAAGACTCTAAAACGCTTAGTTGGTCGAATTACCTTTATAGCTAAGCGCAAAAATCGTAGCTTATTTCCTCAACCGCGCAATATTGCCCTAGTTCTATCGAGTTTAACCTTCAGCTTTTCACTGGCAGCTCATACCGAAAATCAATCAAGTAATGACAGTGGGCTTAGCGAGACGGGCTTTAAAAGCTACGTTGCTCAACTGAAAAAAGAAGCGGCCGAAAAGGGCATAGATAAGACTAAGTTAGATTTGGCGTTTGCTGACATTACTTTCAGGCCCACGGTCGTCAAGTCTGACAAAAGCCAGCCAGAGAAAAAAATAACGTTAGATGATTATCTAGCAACCCGAGTACCCGACTGGAAAGTAAAGCAGGCGGTTGAGCAGTACAAGGAACACAAAGTACTGCTTGATGAAATTGCTAAAAAATATGGGGTTCAGGCACGCTTTATTGTTGCGCTATGGGGCAATGAGTCCAACTTTGGTAAAATACAGGGTAACTTTAGTGTGTTGTCTGCACTGGCATCTTTGGCGTATGAAGGGCGACGAGAAAAGCTGTTTAAAGACAACTTTTTTGCGGCACTTCAGATCCTAGATGAAGGGCATATCTCTGTAGAGGCGCTTAAAGGCTCTTGGGCCGGCGCGATGGGGCAGACACAGTTTATGCCCATATCCTTTCTAAATTACGCAGTGGACTACGACGGCGACGGCAGAAAGGATATTTGGGGGACCAAGGCAGACGTATTTGCGTCAATCGCCAACTATCTATCATCTGAAGGTTGGGATAATGAAGGGACGTGGGGACGCCAAGTAATACTAACCAAACCAGTACCTTTTTCAGGGTTAGCGAAATCTAACATGAAACCCTTGGCCTTTTGGCAGCAGAATGGCGTCAAGCGCTACAACGGAAATGAACTCCCCAATGCAGAAATCACAGCGTCGCTTATTATGCCTGATGGTGAGCAAGGCCGAATTTACTTGGTGTATAACAATTTTCACACGCTGATGAAGTGGAACCGTTCGTCTTACTTTGGCGTTTCGGTTGGGTACCTATCAGAGCGAATTAAGCGAGGTTACTAATGGCTTATCGTCACATTGATTCTCAAGGCAATGAAATATCTCTACCCGTTAGTAAAGTAGTGTGTATAGGTAGAAATTACCTCGACCACATTCAAGAAATGAATTCTACCGTATCTGAAGCGCCCTTGCTGTTTATGAAGCCAAAGGCTGCCTTATGTCATATGCAGAAGCCTATTGCCATTCCTACCGACAAAGGCGAGTGTCACAACGAGCTTGAAGTTGCTGTGCTGCTAAAATCATCATTGAAGAATGCCAGTGATGATGACGTAAAAGCCGCGATATGGGGTATTGGACTTGGTCTCGATTTAACCCTTCGCGAGGTTCAAGCCGAGCTTAAGAAACAAGGTCAGCCATGGGAAAGAGCGAAGTCTTTTGACAACAGTGCACCTCTATCAGGCTTTGTGCCGTTAAGTGAGGTAGACAACTTAGAAGACCTGCGTTTTACCTTAACCATAAATGGGGTGGTTAGACAGCAGGGACATACCGAGCTGATGCTGCACAAAATCATCCCACTTATCGCCCATATGTCATCTATATTTACGTTGGACAGTGGCGATGTGATCCTAACGGGCACGCCCAAAGGCGTAGGTAAACTTAGCCCTGTAGATATGGTAGAGGCATCGTTAGAAGGCCTCTTATCGGTGAGTACAAAGGTAATAGCTGAATGACAGTAGCATTTTGGGAAACCAAATCTTTAGAAGACATGACCCAACAGGAATGGGAATCACTGTGTGATGGATGCGGTAAGTGTTGTCTGCAAAAGTTTATCGATGATGACGCGGTAGAAGAATACGAAGTGACCGACCACATTAACGATAATGAGAAGATTCACTATACCAATATTGTGTGTACGTATTTAAACACAAAAAAATGTGAATGTACCCAATATGAAAGGCGCACGGAGCTGGTGCCTGATTGCGTGAAGCTGACAAAAGAGAATCTGAAGGATATCTTTTTTATGCCTAATAGCTGCACCTATCGCCGCCTTTATGAGGGGAGGGGATTGCCTTCGTGGCATCCATTGCTAAACAAGGGTAAAAAACACGTGATGCATGCGAAAGGTATGTCGGTACGGAATAAAACTGTCTTTGAAAGTGATGTTGATCTCAACCATTTTGAAGACTATATCGCCATTTGGCCGTTAGAAGATTTAGACTAAACCCTGCCATTTGTGACTACGCAAGTTCAACACCTCACCTTTGTTTATTTTGATTTTAGACTAAAGAGCGTGAGTGAAATGCGATTGACTAGCTTATAATTACGCATTTCTTACCCGATTTTCAAAGGCCTAAAGATGAGTAAATTGAGTGCTAGTGCTTCGATGTTATTGTTAGCCACTACTTGTATTGGCACATCATTAAAAGCAGAAAGCCTAGATACTAACTACAGCGGTTCAGTGAGAGTACGTTATGAAACGCTTAATAATCCAATCTTTCCTACAGACGAAAACATTCGGGCTAAAACAAATCAACGCCTTTCAACTCGAATTAGATTAAAAGGCGAAGCCAACTATGGAAATTGGAGTGCTGTCGCTGAGATAGAAGACTCCAGGGCTTATCTCGACGAGAATGATCCCACTCTCAAATCTTCGCAGGTGAATACGCTTGAGCCAGTGCAGTTGTACATCACTTACAAGGGTGTTAGTGAGGTTATAGATAGCGTAACTATTGGACGTGTAACACTAGATCACGGCAGTCGTCGACTGATAGGGCGCACACGATTCAGAAACGCTACGAATAGCTTTGAAGGTGCTCTAATAAATGCAAGTTGGTCTGGATGGCATGTTCGTGGTTTCTATTTACTGCCACTCACTCGCTTTCCATTAGATTCGGCCTCTATCGATAGTAATAAACGAGCTTTTGATAAAAGTTATAGTAATCAAAAATTTTATGGCGTTTATGCTGAATCAGAAGATAACACCTGGAAAGTACACAGTTACTGGCTGAAAGAATCTGACTCCGAAGAACTAGCGACAAAAAATCGCGATCTGTTTACCTTGTCGGTGGATTATTCGAAAACCTTTTCAGGAGATTGGAAATACAACATAGAAGCGATAGGGCAAACTGGTCGGGCAAGGCAGTCTACATCGACAACGGACATAGATGATAAAGACGTTACCTCTTGGATGATACATAGTCATATTGGCAAGCAAATCAGTGCTAGTACTTTTATTAGAGCAGAAATTGATGCAGCAAGTGGAGACAATGATAGCACTGACAACACCATAAAAGCCTTTGACTCTCTTTATGGTTTACGGCGGTTTGATTTCGGCCCTACGGACGTTTACCAAACATTTCCTCGTAGCAATATATTGGCACCGGGGCTAAGAGGCGTTACAAAGCTTAATGACGATAACACGCTTATGCTGGGGTACAAAGGACTGTGGCTTCAAAAAGTGGCAGAAGGTGAAGAAGACTTTCTAGGGCATCAAATAGAGTTTCGCTTGCGATATCAAGTATCTGCACCATTAAGATTCGAACTAGGCGGTGCATACCTTGCTAAAGGTGATGCGTTAGAAACTGGCGCATACCCCGACGATTCCATGTACGCCTACACGGGGGTAATGTACTCTTTCTAAGAGTAATTACAGACTATAGAAAAGCATTGCCACATGAGCAAAAAATATTAGGCCTGTTGGTGGCTTGGTTGCACATTTAAGCTGATTAGGTGGTTAGTGCATAAAGAAGCGCGTCTCTTCCGAACACGCGTTTTCTACACAGCCCTTCTTTCACGCCGCCAATTCGCTCGGCAACACGAATGCTTGCTTTATTATTTGGCTCAATAAAGCATTCTAAACGATGCAAATTCATCTGAGAGAACGCAAGCTTTTTTAGCGCTTCACACAGCGCCGTCGCTAAGCCTCTACTGCAGGCGTCGGGTCTTAACCAGTAGCCGAGATTTGCGACTAAATGGGTGTGATGAATATGGTTGATAATACCCATGCCCAAACACTTTTCATCATGCATTAACAAATACGTAAGACCGTAACCTGTCTGACGGGCTTTTTCCATATTAGTTATACACTGCTTTGACAATGCTGGCGTGACAGGGCAAACCTCAGAGCCAAACCAAGGCTTTACATGGTGAATAGATTGTTGTCCCGCATCACATAGCGCATTGCAGTGTTTCTCTGCGATGCGCTGAATGCTAATTGGGCCTTGCTCAGTATGTATGGGAGGAAGGCGAGAAGGCAGAATGGATAAGTCGATCAAAAGGGCTTCTTATCCAGCAAACGGCATGCAAATACAATGGCAAATACAGCAAAGTAAGCAGCAAAGATAATTTGCATCCACTCTGCCATTCCCATAGACAAAAACTGCCACGAGTCTTCTAAACAGTCACCTTCAGCAGCAAATACTGCGGGCAACCACTCGTGAAGTTGAAGCCATGACGGAAAATTAGGCACTATTTCACAGCTAGCAAAAAATGGATTTGCTGCATTAAGAATACCCACATGTTCTTTGGCAATTAAGAAGCCCCATCCTGCAGAAACAGCCCAACCAGCGAAGCCGATCATACGAGTGAAACCGTTATTCTTGATTAGGACGATAAGTGCTGATAATACAATACCGTACATTGCAGTACGCTGATAAATGCACATAATGCAGGGCTTTAGACCCATGCCGTACTGGAAGTAAAGGGCAGCAATTTCCAATGCTAGTGATGACGCAAAAAGCACAAGCCACGAAGACTTGTGCTCTGCCCACTGGCTTATGCCGTGAATGATACCGCGCATGAATTAATGGCCTACCGCTTGGGCGCCTGCTTCAACAGCAGTGTGGTGCTCAATAAGGTGCATGTCGTAAAGCCACTGAGTGGCATCGGCAAGTCCGATATACGTTGCTACCAAACCTACAATAGTAAGTACGATAGTGTACGGCAACGCCATCATAACCATGCGGCCGTATGACAAACGAAGTAGAGGTGCGATGGCTGAGGTCAACAAGAACAGGAAGGCTGCTTGACCATTAGGCGTTGCAACACTTGGTAAGTTTGTACCTGTGTTAATCGCTACCGCAAGCATGTCGTACTGGTCGCGAGTAATTTGGCCAGCTTGCAGGGCAGCCGTTACCTCAGTGATATAAACCGAGCCTACAAATACGTTGTCACTGACCATCGAAAGCACACCGTTGGCAAGATAGAACATGACCATTTGCGTTTCGCCTTCAAACGACAGTACCCAATGGATAACTGGCTGAAATAGGCCTTGGTCAATAATTACAGCTACTACACCAAAGAAAACGCAAAGTAGTGCAGCGAAAGGTAGTGCTTCTTCAAATGCTTTACCTAGAGCATGTTCTTCAATAACACCGCTCATTGAAGTGGCTAGCACAATTACAGACAGCCCGATAAGACCTACCGACGCCATGTGGGTAGCTAAGCCGATTATTAACCAAACACCAATTAGCGCTTGTACTACCAGCTTAGCGGTTTCACGCTTACTGCGGCCTTTGTCCATATGATCGTTGTAATCAACCAAAATTTGTCTAACTGCTGAGGGTAGTTTGGCACCGTACGAGAACATACCGGTTTTTTCTAACACTACGGTGGTTAACAAACCGAATACAAACACGGGTAAGGTTACGGGCGCCATGCGAATAAAGAACTCTACAAAATCCCAACCTGCTTTGTCAGCAATGATAAGGTTTTGGGGTTCACCTACCATGGTCATTACTCCACCCAGAGCAGTACCAACCGCTGAGTGCATCATTAGGTTGCGCAAGAACGCTCTAAAGTCTTCTAAGTCGTGACTTCCCAATTCGTCATCACTGGTGTGATCATGATCTGAGTGAAACTCTTTGCCCGATGCCACTTTGTGATAAATAGAGTAAAAGCCCAAGCCTACACTGATGATTACCGCCACTACCGTTAGCGCATCTAGAAATGCAGATAAAAACGCAGAGGCAAAAATGAATGAAAGCGACAGTATCAGCTTATTGCGTACCTTAATAACCAGTTTGGTAAACAAGTACATAAGCAAGTCTTTCATGAAGTAGATGCCTGCAACCATGAAAACAAGCAGTAGCAGTACCTCTAAGTTCACTTCAATCTCATGCATCATGTGACTGGGTGTTGTCATGCCGATAAACATGGCTTCAATAAGCAGAAGCCCACCTGGCTGAAGCGGGTAGCATTTAAGCGCCATTGCTAGCGTGAAAATAAACTGAATGACAAGCGTCCAGCCAGCAATATAGGGATCCACCATGAAGATGAAGGGATTAACAATGAGAAAGGCAATAATGGTTTTTTTATACCAGTCGGGCGCGTGTCCCAGGAAGTTCTTATAGATCGCCGCGATCATTGAGGTTTGCATGAGTTCCTGTTCCTTTTACAACAAAGTACGCATTTTGCGCATCTTTATACTGTGTAGTTCCGGTTATTGCATACATAAACTGCTGGTGCTGTACGTTTTAAATCGTCTAACCGCCGTTTTGTTGCTGTCATTATAGTCGGAAATTAAGCGTACATGATATTAACGCCTTGAGAAAGCAATTCACAGACCCCACCATGTGAAAGTCACTGAATATTTATCACTTTTTT
The DNA here is from genome assembly GCF_057552975.1 of Alteromonas sp. 5NW40-0090. Classification (NCBI taxonomy): domain Bacteria; kingdom Pseudomonadati; phylum Pseudomonadota; class Gammaproteobacteria; order Alteromonadales; family Alteromonadaceae; genus Alteromonas; species Alteromonas sp. 5NW40-0090. Next base: position 20,148 of record NZ_BAAJLT010000017.1, on the reverse strand, counting down.
GATGATAATTATCATTGAATGTGAAAATGCTGAATGTTTCGAACATAAATTATACAGCGGGCGCTGCGCAGTGTCTGAAATACCACTTTAATATTAACGAGTTGTTAAAAGCTTTTGTGGACGAAGCATTATTCATTGTGATAATAAAACAGCATCTGGTACAATCAGTTGCAAAATAACAATAACGTGCAGGCGATTAGTTATGATTTATAAGGCACAGAGTCCAGCCGGATTCGCCGAAGAATATATTGTTGAATCTATTTGGAGTGGACGATTTCCACCTGGCACCATTTTGCCTGCAGAAAGAGAGCTTTCTGAGTTAATTGGTGTAACGCGAACTACGTTAAGAGAAGTGCTACAACGTTTAGCTCGTGATGGCTGGTTGACCATTCAGCACGGCAAGCCAACTAAGGTAAATAATTTCTGGGAAACCTGCGGTCTTAACATTCTCGAGACGCTTGCTCGCTTGGACCAAGAAGGCATTCCGGAATTGGTCGATAATCTGCTTGCTGCTCGCACGAATTTAAGTGCAGTTTTCATCCGAGGCGCCATTCGTAACAATCCTCAAGCGTCTGCAGATATCATTGCTAGATATAAAAATGTAGAGCAAGAAGGCTTGGCGTTTGCTCAATTCGATTATCAAATGACTCACGATCTAGCGCTTGCCTCAAACAATAACGTATTTGTCTTAATGATGAACGGCTTCCGCGGACTTTATTCGCGAATCGGCGGTTATTTTTTCTCACATCAGCCGGCCCGAGATATTGCGATGAAGTATTACGCAGATTTGCTAGAAGTTGCAGAGAAGGGCGAGTACGACAGAGTTCCAGTGGTAGTTAGAAACTACGGTATTGAAAGTGGCAAGGTGTGGCAGGCTATTCGCGATGAAATGCCTAAAGACCTAGTTGACTGATGCTACAAGCTTGGTAGACGCGCTGCCACACGATAAATAATAAAAATCGTATATACGCCGCCTATTTCTCTTGAGATAAGCGGCGTTTTTGTGTGCGGAGCTTTTTGTTCACCTCTGACGAGAGCTTGTGTATTTTTTAACATTTAATACGGTCCCTAGCGATTAACTACAAGACAATAATGCTAGAACCTAAGTTGCATTTATATATACTCAATATAATTATGCTGCGCGTTTCGTCACACAATTTTGAAAATATTTTTAACAGAATTACGTCTTTTAAAAATGCGTAATGTGCAGTGATTCCAAAAGTGTTAAAAAGGAAAAATAATGAAATATCTATGGATAGCACTTACCGCAGGGGGGCTGATGTCGGGCTGTGGTGTCGAGAACAAATCGGACAGCGTAGAACAAAAAGTAGATAAAACAGTACGATCAGTTATGTTAACTACGAATGTAAATGCACCAGTAGCGAAAAAAGTGCCTTACGAAATGTCGGCCCATGGCGTTACCAGAAATGACAATTATTATTGGATGCGCGACGATTCACGGACCGATAAAGAGATATTGGCGCACTTAGAGCAGGAGAACAGCTACGTAGAAACAGTTCTAGCTCCGCTTGGAGAGACCCGAGAGGCACTTTATGAAGAGTTGGTTTCTCGTATTGAAAAGGACGACTCGACAGTACCTGTGTTTGATAACGGCTACTGGTACTTCACCCGTTACTCTGGGGAAAATGAGTATCCTGTTTATTTGAGGAAGCCCTCGCTAGATGCAGCGCCGCAAGTGTTGCTTGATGCGAATGTTATGTCTGAAGGGCATGATTATTTCAGCATTGGTAGCTACGCGGTTAGCAGTAATAATATGCTAATGGCGTACTCAGAAGACACACTTAGTCGTCGCATTTATACCGTATATGTGAAAAACCTGGAAAGCGATGAAAAGCTAAACGATGTGCTAGAGGGAACGTCAGGCAGGGCCGTATGGGCGAATGACAATGAACATTTATTCTATGTGAAAAAAGACCCACAAACCCTTTTAGGCTATCAAGTGTATCGACACAAGCTGGGTACTTCACAAGAGAACGATGTATTAGTTTACGAAGAAAGCGACCCGACGTTTTATACCTATATTAGTAAAAGCAAAGACGACAGCGTTATTTATATTCATCATTCTAACACTGACAAAACAGGCGTGACGGTGATTGATGCAGATAACCCTACATCTCAACCTGATGTATTCCTACCTATTAAAGACGGGCAGGAATATAGCGTAGCAAAAGCAAGTGACGGTTATTATGTTCTAACCAACATTGATGCAAAAAATTTCAAAATAATGAAGGCGCCACTGAACGCCACTGGCGACCTGTCAAAGTGGCAAGAAGTAGTACCACATCGTCCAGAGGTCTTTCTTCAAAGTATTGAAGTGATGAAAAACCATCTGGTTGTGAAAGAAAAAGAAAACGGCATGCTGCGCATGGTTGTGCATAATCTTACTTCAAATGAAGAAAAGGTTATTCCAACTCAAGACCCGATTTACGGTGCGTACTTCAATGCCAACCCTGAAATGGATACTAATAAGCTTAGGATCTATTACAGCTCGTTGACTACGCCAGGCTCTATTATTGATATCAACTTAGATACGCTTGAAAGTGAAGTTATGAAGCAAACACGCGTATCTGACACCTTTGATTCTTCAGCTTACGCGTCTGAGCGCGTGATGATTGAAGCGCGCGATGGCGCTATGGTTCCAGTGTCCTTGGTTTATCGAAAAGATAAGTTTAAAAAAGACGGCACGAATCCACTATATCAATATGCTTACGGCTCATATGGTGCAACTATCGACCCTACATTTAGGAGCAGCTGGCTTTCACTCATAGACAGAGGTTTTGTGGTCGCCATTGCACACATTCGCGGTGGACAAATGTTGGGGCGTGAATGGTATGAGAGCGGCAAAATGCATCAAAAAATGAATACATTTACCGACTTTATTGATGTATCAAAAGGCTTAGTTGCTCAGCAGTATGCTGATGAAAATCGCGTATTTGCAATGGGCGGAAGCGCTGGTGGTTTGTTAATGGGGGCGGTTGTAAATATGGCCCCTGAGCTTTACAAAGGAGTGAGTGCCCACGTGCCGTTTGTTGATGTGGTTACCACCATGAGCGATGAGACTATTCCATTGACTACAGGTGAGTATACTGAATGGGGCAACCCAGCCAATAAAGATGAGTTTGATTACATGCTGTCTTACTCGCCTTACGATCAAGTAGAAGCTAAAGATTATCCGCACATGCTAGTGACCACAGGGTTGCATGATTCGCAAGTGCAATACTTTGAGCCTATGAAGTGGGTAGCGAAGCTTAGAGAGTATAAAACAGACGATAACTTACTCCTGTTTAAGACCGACATGGAAGCAGGGCACGGCGGCGCGTCAGGACGCTTCAAGCGTTTTGAATCAACGGCCCTAGAATATGCCTTTGTTTTGCATCTAGCAGGTGTACCGCTGTAAGAAGCCGCGTTCTTTTTAGGAAGTTGACATCAGTTCTTTCTTGAGTTGATTCACTTTTCAAAAAGAAGCGTTTCAATATTTAAGCCCAAATAAGCACACGCTTTTTGGGCTTTTTTAATTTTTTACGTTTTTAGTATGCGGATTCTAATTGTTAAGCGTAAAGTCTAATCATGGTGTTGAAACACACTCAAATTTAGCATTCATAGGAGCTGAACATGACTACTACTGATACAATCAAAGGCAAAATTAACGAAGCCGAAGAAATGGCGCGTAAAATTTGGTTAGCAGGCCTAGGCGCTTATGGTAAAAGCGTTGAGGAAGCGCAGGGGCGTTACGAGAAGTTAAGCGAAGAAGCGAACAAAATGTTCGATGAGCTTGTGACTAAAGGCGAAACTTTAGAAGACGACGCGAAAAGCAAGTTTAAATCTACCACTAACGATGTAGAAAACCGTGTAGCTGACGTTCGTAAAAAGCTTGGTTTAGATTCTGAACCTGCAGATCAGCGTATCGAAGAGCTTTCAGCAAAAATTGACGCTTTGACTGAAGCCGTTGCAAAACTGGCTGCAAGCAAGTAAAGCATAGGTTCTTTTGGGCACCGCTTGCGGTGCCCTATATGCAATTTCTATATGCTACTTCGCTACAGAAGGGTATTAGAATAAATTGCAATTGAGTGGCAATGAAAGCCGAGCGTTTAGGCTTAAGCCGAGCTCTCAAGGAAGCTTTTAGGCTAAGCTTCGAACATTTCTTACATTGCCATGCTTACAAATCTCCATATCGGAGGCGTTATGAGCAACAAAAATATCCCTAATCCAGAAGCTGTGCCTGTTGTCGAAAGAGAATTGACAATGTTAAACGGTACCAACGCTTCACCATTAAAATCATCTCCCTTGTTTGGATGGCTTTTTGCCGGCTCAGACCTATTGTCTGCAAAGCTCGATCAAGCCGCAGGTGTGGTCAGCCAGAAAATTGATGACACCCAAGAGACCATTAACGCCATGCAGGTTAAAGGTCTGGAGGTGGAGAGTGAACTAAGACGTACGCTTAATCCATTCGCTTTAGTCGATACTGCACAAAAGCTGGTGGCATCAACGCCACTATTTTCAGCATTATCAGGTGGTCAAAAACGTCAACAGAAAGAACAGCAGCTTGAAATGCTGAGTGCAAAAGTTGATTTGCTCGTTGAACAGGTAGCCCTGTTAGCTGCAAAAGAAGCGGCTAAAAAAGCAGAAGCGGCAAGCACTGCGAGCAAGGCAACTGCACCTGAGAAGACAGCATCTAAAAGTACTCCGGCTAAGTCGCCCAGTGCCTCTTCTTCAACTACACGCACTCGCAAAACGAGTTCGGCAAAGCCTGTGACGACATCGTCGAGCACAACTAAAAAAGCGTCTACTGGAACAGCTGGTAAGCGTACTGCAGCGAAGTCAACTGCAGCTAAGAGCACAGCACGTAAAACAACGGCGAGTAACAAAACTACACCGGCCCAAAGTACGACTAAAAGTACATCGAGTTCATCTGAAACCGCTAAAAACGACGAGTAAAAGCACTGAAGATAGCTAGAAGTCGCTTTTGATATAAGCGCCAATTACACGCATATGCATTAATTGGCGCAGCTTCGTCTCAGAGGTGTTGTAGATTGTCTTTCAGTAAATTCAAAAATAATGAATGGCAGCATCAAGTCTCTAAATTATTCACTTCTAATCCCAGTATTTTCGCGAGTATATCTGAATCATTTTGTATTGCGTAATAATCACCGTGATACATTAACGCGATTCGTTTTTGGTTATTAGTTAAAACGCTTAGCTCGTGACAAGTAAGTGACCCACTAGATGTATATATTCGATGTGTAACTAACAGAAGCTTTTCAAACGAATCAAAAGCAACTTTAGTTTTCGGACTATGCGACCTGCCGACGTTCAGCGCTTTTTCGTTTAGGTCAAAATAGAATTTTCTTCTGCTTTTTCTGCATATCAATGCCGTTCCTAAACTAAAGAGTCCCCCCAGTGTAAGCACGACAACAACGAATTCGGTTTTCGAATCAAGGTTTGGCTCCAATTGCCAAACTTTAACCGACATAAATATGCAGCATGCCCAACAGAAAATTTGCATTACCCATTCAAACAAATAGGCTCTTAAACTAGGAGTAATAGTGACGGCATCTTTATTAATATTTAAATTTGCGTTGCAAAAACTAGAGGCAGCTAGTTCTCCTGTAATAGTAATTTCGTCATCCGCTTTCATACTTAAATTCCCTTTTGAATAATAAAAACGAGTATAAGAAATATTAATGCCGTAGGCTACGCATAGAGATAGTTGTATTTGAGTTTGGTTTTACGTCTTTCAGCAGAGGCGTTAAAGAAAATATGAAACGGGGATGTCAACAATATAAGTAAGCGAACTGTATGTGCCAACAGTAGCCTTTCAAGTGTAACGAGATTCGTTCAAAGTAATCAATGCTTATACTTCAACTTAAAAATAAGAATGTACACTAACCAAAGAAAGACCGACCAAGAAATAAGAAAAACGACAAGCAACATCGACATATGTTCCCAAATAATACCTTTGATCAAAACCGACTGTGCCAAGTTATTCGGGTTTATGTAAATCTCAATTGGTTCAGAAGCTGCAAACTTTCTCTTTAACTCATACCCTAATTCAAGCATAAAGCCATCGTCATATATATCATCCCAAGTAACTTTTCTTCCGATATGTACCTGGCCGTCAACTACATATTTGTACAAAATACGAGGCGAATACAAGGTATATTGACTTTGATTATCCCTAGTCGTTGTTGTAATCGTTTCGTCAAGATATACATTTATTAGAATTGCTTTGGTGGGAACCCAGTTTATTGAAGAGATTGGGCCGGCTAACCCTTTAAATACTTGTATTGAGAAGACGATGACAAAAGTTAACGCAATTAAAGCGACAAGAAAGACCCCAAATCTTGCTTTTCTAAGCTGTGCTCGGCTTACCTCGATAGTCATAAAAACGTATCGTCCAGTCCATGTTTTATCATATTTTTATAGAAGAATATTTACTCGCTAATTGTTCTTCGCCCACAAATTCTGGTGTTTTTTAAAGCCGAAAAAATCGTAGGGCTCCCAGAAGCTCGGTACTAAATCGTCAAGAGCATCGGGCGTAAAGTTGCTCGATAGCTGGCTCATGATCTCGCCTAACCTGTCTTGACCCACACGCATTAGCTTTTTTCTGTTCGCAGGGAAATATAGGTTTCTGCCTTTTGGAATGATTTCTTGCGCACCGCTGGTTATGTACTTCTGATTTCTTGTCACCACTTTACATAAAGGCTCGGCTGGATTTGTTGGGTTGAGACCAATCACTATGGCGCATTCGTATTGGTCCTTTTCTTGTCCTTTTTCATTTACCGGAATATAAGTAATACCGAAGCCTTGAGGGAAGTAGCCCACAAGTTCAACAAAGTCCTGTGCTAATTGTTTATTTAGGCCCCCTTTCTTCGCAAGTTGCTCAATTAGCATATACCCCTTGGGTAGGCTCATTCGTGAGTAGTCTGACTTGGTTGAAAGTACGATGGAAACGTAAATTTGAGGGATCTTTACAATTTCGCCTAAGCCGGATTTTGACACAAAGGCGTCTTTAACCAAACTCAGCAAAAACTCGCTAGCGTCTTTGTGAGTTTTATTGAAACGGTCTCTCTCTTCTTTGTTGTTACCTACGTAGTTAGGCTGTCCTAAACCATCTGATAAGTAACGTAAGGTAAAGTGATAGTTCAGCTTCAGCAGGTCTTTCCGCTGAGATTCATCTAATAAACGAAACTCATCTAGGTCGCCGTTTTCACCTTTTAATATGGTTTGTGCAGCAGGGCTTTGTAAGCCAATATCTTGCAGAAGCGCTGCGGTGATTAGAGGGCGTCCAAGCTCAATTTTCCATTTATCTCGCCAATAGCGGTTTCCGCGAAAGCGAGAGGCGGCTTCACGGTACTTGGATAAATATTTGTGGGCAATTGTATCGTGCTCTAAAAGTCTATCGACTAAGCGCAACGTTAAAACAGCCTTGTAGAGCGGCTTGAAGCGCATGTGCACTTTAGCAAAACTACCCTCAGGGCCTCGTGTGAGCAACATGAGTGTACCCAGTAGCTTTGCACTGAGCTGCTGCGTTTCTTGCCAATTGTCACCCTCACAAAGCTCAATAATTTTTGTACTTACAGCGTCAAGTCGTTCTAGTCTTGCTAGGCGCTCTTCTTCCAGTTTTTCTGAACTATTTCTTATCTGCTTGCTAAGCTGCTCAGCAAGCACCTCTTTGTCTTTATTACCTTCTATCCGCTTAAGCTGAGCTTTTAAGTCTTCAATATGCTGCTCTAAAGTGGGAGTAACTGAAAAATAATGACTGGCATCCTCAAAAACCGAGCCATAGCCCGTATCTTTAGGATAAATCATGTTGATAAGCTGCTTTACTTGCTGCGTGTAAATACTGTCGGGGTTTTGGCTTTGTGCGCTCACCGTCGTCCTTTCAAATGATGCTGCGAATTACCCTTGTTTTGTGTTGGATAATCCAGGTCAGGTCAGCGCTGCATTAGGTTACTTAACCTCATGTCCGAGCTCCACTGCCTCACGTTTTTTCAATTGGCCTAAATGATACCGTAAATTTTCACTAATTTTGGTATTTCTTTTTATAACATGTAGTTGCGGCCATGAAGCCCGCTCTCCACTGACAATTAACTGGCTAATGCTTTCACGGGTTGGGTTAGACAATACCTGCGATAAATTTCGTATTTGGCGCTTGGGTAAAATATTGATATTGCCGACATACTGTTGATCAATAATAGAACGTACTTTGTGAATTGCTAGCTTAGCGCTTTTATTCCCAGTTAAGCGCTCAATGACATCGATAGCGAAAATACTATTAGTCTTTGCCAATTGCCCAATATGACGTGCCGACATATCCCAAAGCGAGTTGGGATCAATGCGGTTTGCAGATATAAACGGCACTGCTAAGGGGTTTGTTTGGCTTACGATGCTGTGATTTACACCATATAGTCTAGCCAAGCGCTCAAAGGGGAGATCGGCCATTATTGAACCATCAGCAAAACGACGATTAGGGATATAAGGCACTATATCACCTGAGAGGGTTTTCGCTCTTAACTGCACGGGGCTAAAAATCACAGGGACCGCGCAGGATGCTCGTACCGCTTGAGTAATAATGGCATTGGGTGAGGTTTTAGCGTTTAACAAGCGCGAATGTTGATGAAGGTCGGCAGGGGATACCGTTACTGTTATGTGGCGCCCTGTTTTTTTAAAAGCCTCTTCGAAGGTAGTGAGGTCGAATAATTCAATCAACGCGTTTTCAAGCACTGAGCTATCAAATAGCCCTTTCTTTCCAAGACCGGCAAAGCTTCGCCAATGCTTAAAAGTCTCGTAAATAAAGTCGGCGCTGAGTGCTTCTAATAATTGGTCGTGCGTTCGCGTACCCAACATGGCTGCGATGATTGACCCAGCACTCGAGCCAGACACTACCGTAGGCAGCAAGTTTTTTTCGTTTAACGACTTAACCACGCCCGCGTGGAAAAAGCCTAAGCCAGCGCCACCTGAAAGCATAAGGCAACTTCGCCCGAAGGCATGGGCGGTTTCGTCAAAAAACGATAGCTTTTCATAGAAATCCACATCGCGTTCATCGGCGTTATAGATCTGCTCTAGCGCCAATATGACTTCATCAATAAACTGTTCAATAAGGTACTTAGTGCCGATTTTGCAATGGGTGAGCAGAACAGGGTTGGCGATATTGCCTAAATTGCCGTGCAGTCCCTCGTGCAGTATGGACATCAGCGCATGTAGATCGCCTTTGCTTCTAGCCAGTTGTAGGCGTTGAACACGCTTTCGAATAAGCTTGTAGTCGTAGTCATCGCTAGCATCTTTCGTTTTCCACTCTTCAGCGCCAGACAGCGCATCGTGCGATAGGCATGCGGCCTCATATTCATCGTAACTGCTTGCATGCTCAATCTCATGTTCAAGCTTCTTTAACCGCAAATCGAATACTGCCATAACGATAACCTATATAAATTGATGAGCGCTGCTGCCTTTCGTGTATGACAAGCGAATAAGCGCGGCTAACACCAGTAAAAGGAAAAATACGTATTTTGAACGCTGTTTACTATGTGGCGCATTTTTCGGCATTTACTAAAAGCATTCGGTAAGCCTGCACGTATCAATAGCGCTCTATACGCTATCTTGAGTGTATGGTGTAAATTTAGAATTCACTACCTAAACCCTTCTGCTAATTAACCGCTTGGTGCTTTTAGCGTGTTACTCAAGGCGGTATCTTTTAATTGTTAGGCTTTCATAAGATTGTTTTCAATCAACAATTAGCAGTAATTTTGTTTTTTACATTGACCATTTCATAAGCACTCAGTAGCCTGAGAGAGAAAATAACAAATTGGACCGCATGTTCGTAGTATGGAATGGAACTTTGAAACGCTAAGTCTGCTATCAATTCCTTTAATTAGCGCTATTGTTGGATGGCTAACCAACTATCTGGCGGTAAAAATGATGTTTTACCCCATTGAATTCGTTGGTATTAAGCCTCTCTTAGGGTGGCAGGGACTCATTCCTGCGAAGCGCCGCCAAATGGCCGAGATTGAGGTTGAACTAGTTTTAGGCAAATTGCTTAGTGTTGAAGAATTAGCGCAGCGCTTAGATGCAGATGAGCTAACGAAGGCTATTGAGCGCCGCTTAGGGCAGGTTATTCGCAAAGTTGTCAATGACGTAATGGCCGAATCAGCGCCTCAACTTTGGGCAGCTTTGCCTGTACAAGGCAAGAATTTAGTTTATCAACGTATCGAAAATGACATTCCTAATGTGGTTCATAAGATGGTGGACGACTTTCAGCACAATGTTTCAGAAATTTTAGATATTAAAGAGCTGGTGGTAGAGCAGCTGGTGAATGCGCCCGAGCTCGTTAATGAAATTTTCTTAACGGCAGGCAGCAAAGAGTTTCCGTTTATAGTGCGCTCCGGCTTTTATTTCGGTTTCCTATTCGGCTTACCAACCATGCTGCTTTGGTATTTCTATCAAGCATGGTGGATTCTACCGTTAGGTGGATTGCTTGTGGGCTATGCCACCAACTGGATTGCCATCAAGATAATATTCGAACCCAAACGCCCAAGAAAACTGGGGCCGATTACTATTCAAGGTATGTTTTTAAAGCGCCAAAAAGAAGTGTCTGAGGTCTATTCAAACATTATTGAAGAAAAACTTATAACACCTAAAAACATCACCCATGTAATCTTGCATGGTTCAGGCTCAGCCCAGCTTTTAGAACTCATTGAGCTTCATGTCAACGACGCTATTGAACGCTATGTGGCCATAGCGCAACCGTATTTTGCGTTGGGTGTGGGGTCAGAAAATTATCATAAAATGAAAGCACTAGCGGTACGTCAGATATTTGATAATTCTGATAAGTATCTGCTTTATGCGTTTGATTACGCTAATAATGCTATGCAGATAGGGCACGATTTAAGTGAGCGCATGCAGGCGTTAAGTGTTGAAGAATTTGAAGGCGTTTTGCGCCCAGCGTATCAACAGGATGAGTGGAAGCTCATCGTAACCGGCGCTATTCTAGGTATGGTAGCTGGTATTGCTCAACTCTATCTGGTGTTTATGTAGTGTGTTTCAAGAATAAAAAATTAATGCACTGGGTTGGCAAAGGATTGAACTAAATTATGAAAACTGCGCAGAAAATACTACTCACCGCGCTAACCTTATTTAATGAGCACGGCGAAAACACCGTTACTAGTGTTGATATCGCCATTGAGCTGGATATTAGTCCGGGGAATCTCTACTACCACTTTAAAGGCAAGGACAGCCTAGTCAACGCGTTAATGAAAATGCATGAGCAGCAGATGCAGAAGATACTAAGTCGAGAAAAGCTCGATACACTTCATCCTGAAGAAATTATGTATTACCTGTATTTGCTTATAGATAGTATTCATGTATTTCGCTTTTTCTACCGTAGCCCAGCTGACTTAGCGGAAAAATATCCCAGTATCGTGCGTCCTAGACAGCACATATTGTCTAGCTTAAATAAACAATTAGCGTTTCTTTTTGAGTCACTATCGAAACGAGACATTCTTATTGCCTCAAAGGCAGACAGGGCACTTATGGTGGATTTAATGTCCTTAATCATCACTCAGTCTTGTCAATTTGATGAATTAAACAGCCATATGGATAGTACGATGCAGCGCTATCATGCCTTGTCGCTAATGATGGTAAGCGTATTGCCAAGGTTGACACTATCCGATGAACAAAAACAGCAGTTAGAACAGATGCTCGACTCTCATGACTTTATGAGAGATGCCTCAACCCCGTCACCCCTCGACTTCGCGTAAAGGAATAGTAATGGCAAAAACGCTCAGTTTCTTAGATAAGTCATTTTGGATAACAGAGTCAGACGAGAATCCAAAACACGTAGCTTGCTTGCAGCTACTTGCCATACCTAGAGGGGCAAAAAGTACCGAATATGTCCCTCAATTATTCCAAGAAATAAGAAGCTTTGCCCGTGCTACTTCTCCCTTCAACTGTGCGGTAAAAACGGTATTGGGGTACCCGGTGGGGTTTGCGCCGGTAAAAAAACTCAACATGGATTATCACGTTCAAATTCATCGTGTTGCTGATGTCACAAACCGCGAAGCACTCGATGCGTTTGTAGCAAGACTACATGCTTCGCGGTTAGATCCCGACAAGCCCCTTTGGCAATACCATTTCATCTTTGATGACAACAGCGAAACGTTTGCCATTTATGCGCGGGTTCATCATATGTATGGCGATGGGGCAACCTTAGTGCGTTGGTTCCAAGCGGGTTATGTATCAAACTCTCACGAGACTAAGTTCACACCAGTATGGGCGGTAAAACGACTACGTCATAAGCGCAGAGAGCCTGTGAGCTTTTACAAGCGCTTAGTGGGAGTGGGCTACGCGCTTAAAACCGCGCTCGATTTACTAATCATCTTTATTCGCATATTCATGAAAGTGCTGCGAGTAAACCCACATTATATGCCTATTCCTTTTACCGGTACAAAAACAGTGCTGACTGGACAAGTGAAAGCGGGAAGGGCTGTGGCGACCATGGACTTAGACTTTAAGCGGGTGAAAGCCCTGGCAAGGCGAACGCGCTCCACGGCAAACGAGGTGTTGCTATGTGCCTTTGATATTGGCGTACATAAGCTGCTGCAAGACCATGGGCAAGTATTTAAAAAAGCCTTGTTCACCAATATGCCAATTAATTTGCGTAAACCCGGCGAGAAAACGACAGGCAATAAGATAGCTATTGTGCCGGTGCAGCTTGCTCACGGCGAAACTGATCCTTATTTACGCTTGCGCCAAATCGTAGTGAACCACCGCATTGTAAAACATGCAGCGCAGCACGCGCGGCCTGCAGCATTTAGCGGCTATACCATTGTTATTCAATCGCTTGCACTGGTCTTTGAGTGGTTAAGGCTATCTAGCGTAGTCAAACCCATTGCCAACATCTTAATCTCCAATGTACCAGGACCAAAAGATACGCGGTATTTAAAAGATGCAGAGCTTCTGGCTTGCTATCCTATTTCTACCATGACGCCAGGTGGCGGGGTAAATATTACGCTTATGACATATGCAGGCACTGCAAATGTGGGCTTAGTGTGTTGCAATAAGAATATTGAATCACTACAGCCGTTAGCGCGCTACGTCGAAGAGGCGTTCGATATGCTAGAAGCAAGTGTGGACGACCCAAGGCTAAACATCGACGATATTGGTGAACAGGTGGACACCGTTCCTGTTTCTATAGTGTCAGATCACTAGCGTGCATTGTTTCAAACACTAAGCGTTGTCATTCAATGAGGTAAAAGCGCAGAGCGTCGTCTTCTACACGCACGTTTTGGCCAGCTTTTGAGAACAGAACCTCGCGCCAATGGTCGTTACGCATGGTATGGCTTAAGTCTTCTTGCTTAATTTGCTTTTTAATGGCGTTGTTAATGAGAGGTATGTGGTAGTCCAACACTGCTTGTTTCGAGCCAGATAAATAGACCTTTAGATAGTCTGCAGCCATATCGGATGTGCCGGCACTAAACAGTGATAACGCTGATTTTAAAGAGCCCCCAAGCAAAGAATTAACGCTTTTGGGGAAAAATCGCGATATCAGAAATTGCGTGTCTTTAATCAACGCGTAATCATCGTTAACTAAGGTGACGCTGTCAGTGGCGACACCAGTTAAATAGAGTGTACTTATATTTTTGTCGTAATAGGGTGAAGCCGACACGGTAAACACAACATGAGCGCGATAAATAGTTGTGGTGGCAACCACAATATTAAGCGCAGCGAGGCACTGCAGACCAATACGGTTGCTTTCACTATCGAGCGTGATATTTCCTTCAAGCACGGTAACCGTGCCGGTTCCCATGGGGATATCGAATGTGAATGAGTAGGGAAAACTGCCTTTTATGAGGTCGTGAAGCTCAGGTTTCGTAAAGTCGTCGTGCGTCAGCTTGCCCCATTTCACAAGCCATTGCGCAAGGTAGACTTTGCATTTGTCTTTAAATGATAGGTTTTGGGTCAACGTTCATTCTTAGCCTAATTCTACTAGGCGGTGGCTTGTTGTTAGTTTTTTCAGAGTAGGGGCTACTTCGTTATAGCACTTAAGTTATCAGGATTATTAGATTTTTTAAATCTTACAATTTAAGTCTTTTCTTGGCGAAGTGTTGTTTGGTAATCTGGTCGTACCACAACGTTTTTTTAACATTTAATAGTCTTGCCCTCAAGGAGTTGGCGAAATGAGCGAAGTACTGAGCAAATACGATTACATTATTGTAGGCGGCGGTTCTGCGGGCGCGGTGCTTGCCACCCGTTTATCAGAAAACCCCGCGTTAGATATTTTGCTATTAGAAGCTGGCTCAAAGGATACTAATCCGCTCATTCATATCCCGTTTGGATTATCTTTACTCAGTAGATTTGAGGGGATTGGCTGGGGTTATCACACGGCACCCCAAAAAGAGATGTATGACAGAGAACTGTTCTGGCCACGCGGTAAAACCTTGGGCGGCAGCAGTTCGGTTAACGCAATGTGTTATATTCGCGGGCAAAAAGAAGACTACGATCGCTGGGCTAATGAAGAAGGGGCTGAAGGTTGGTCGTTTGATGATGTACTGCCTTATTTCAAACGCTCTGAGAATTTTGAAGAAGGTACTGATGAATACCACGGCACAGGCGGCCCACTGAATGTTAGCAAGCTTAGGCATACCAGCGTGCTGTCTGACGCATTTGTGAACTCAGCGTCATTTGCCGGCTATCAACAGCTTGATGACTTTAACCGAGACCATAGAGAGGGGCTAGGCTATTACCATGTTACTCAGGCCAACGGACAGCGCTGTTCAACGGCGAAGGGATATTTAACGCAGGCCAAGCATCGCAACAATTTAACTGTACTTACAAGAGTCGCAGCCGAAAAAGTGCTGTTAAAAGAGGGGCGTGCAATTGGTGTTCAGGTACGTGAAAAAGGCGTAGTTAATCGTTATTTTGCTAAAAGCGAAGTTATCCTTTGTGGCGGCGCGATTAATTCACCACAACTTCTTATGCTTTCAGGTATAGGGCCCAGAGCAGAGTTAGAAGACAAAGGTATTTTTGTACAGCAAGACTTGCCTGGTGTGGGCCAAAACTTACAAGACCATCTTGATGCAATCGTACAATATACCTGTAAAGCGAGAGAGGGCTATGCCGTGGCGTTAGGGGCCTTGCCTTCCTACGTAAAAGCCACTGCAGACTATGCGTTTAGGCGCAAAGGTATTTTCTCGTCCAACATTGCCGAAGCAGGTGGCTTTGTTAGCTCAAGCTTAGCGACACAAGGTCCAGACATCCAGTTTCACTTTCTACCGGCAATTTTAAACGACCATGGAAGACAGTTAGCTTTTGGTTACGGTTATGGCCTTCACGTATGCTGTCTATACCCTAAAAGCCGCGGCACTATTTCGCTTCAAAGCAACCATCCTGCTGATCAAGCCCTTATTGACCCCAATTATTTGACTGCAGAGGAAGATCAGCAGGTCATGATTGAAGGTGTGCGCATTGCCCGTAAGCTGCTATCTGCACCAGACTTCGACAAGTTCCAAGGCAGTGAACTATATCCTGGGGTAGAAGCACAAACAGATGAAGAAATATTAGAGTTTTTACGTGAGCGTGCTGAAACTATCTATCACCCAATTGGTACCTGTAAAATGGGCAGTGATGACGATGAGATGGCAGTGGTTGATACTCAGTTGCGAGTAAGAGGTATAGCAGGTCTTAGAGTGGTAGACGCTTCGGTGATGCCCAGCCTAATTGGCGGCAATACCAATGCGCCCACCGTCATGATTGCTGAACGTGCTGCTGAGTTTATTAAAGCGACGCACGAAGGTCAGCCAGTATCTATGGCTAAAGCAGAATCGGCGTAACTAAAAAAGTGCTACGAGCGAGTCTTTGTCTCGCTCTGGCAATTCATCCGTTCTAAGCATCCATTTGCTTGCAGCACTTTTACCATTCAGTGCTGGTCGAATCTTAAAGGCCACTTTACCGCTCTAGGGTATTTTTCCGCTCTAGGCTATTTTCCCGCTCTAGGCAGTTAAACGCTTTTCGCGCCGTACAAGCGCAACGCTAAATTCAAGTTGTTGTGTCGATAAGATGTTTACACCTGCTGTTGCATAAACAAATCTGCTGCACAATCACACATTTCCTCGATATGACTGCTGTCAGCGTATATACCGTCAATAAGCAAACGCGCTATACCGTGTAACGTGCCCCATGTAACCTGTGCGAGTCTCAGCGCATCCTGATTATTTGGGAGAAGCCCTTTATCTTGCCAATAGCGCGTCATCGTCACCTGAAACTGAAAGCAGGGAAATGCAACATCTTTCAGATCGTTGGTCGCCGCTTGGTTTTGCCAAATAGTGCGACCAAACATCAATTCGTACATTTCTGGGTTGTCAGCAGCGTAGCCAATGTATTCGTGCACAAATTCGCGGAAACGTGCCTGCGGTGTTTTGTCTTCTTGTTCGAAGATTCGTTTAGCTGCGGTATGCCAATCGCTAAAGCCTTTGGCTGCAATGGCGCTTAAAAGCGCACTCTTGTCTTTAAAATGGTGATAGGGCGCAGTACGTGACACACCGGCATCTTCTGCCAGCTTTCTAAGCGATAAACTATCAACGCCGTGCTCAGATAAACGCACAGTTGCTGCCTCTATCAGCGCGCTGCGTAGGTCACCGTGATGGTAGCTTTGTACTGCATTAGCCATAAATCCAATGTTTCCATTTTAAAAATTGAGACGAATAGATAACGTTTTATCTTGACACTGTCAACATAGCCTTTTATCTTGACGCTGTCTAGTTTGCAAATTTGTTAACAGGAACAGCCCAAGGAGACAGCGCAAACCATGAAGTACTCTACATTAGAAGTAAAACAAGAGGGCCATATTGCCCACGTAGTACTTAATCGCCCCGATGCAATGAACAGCATGATCCCAGAGTTCTGGACCGAATTGCCAGCGGCTATTCGTGAAATAGACGATGAAGGTAACGCCCGTGTTATTGTTATTTCATCTACGGGTAAGCATTTCTCTGCCGGTATGGACTTATCGGTGTTCCTGAATATGAAAGAAGACTTTAAGGGCGACCCGTCGCGCAGAGCTGAGCGCATGCGCCGTATGGTGATGTTGCTTCAAGATAGCTTTACCGCCATAGAGCAGGCACGTATGCCGGTTATTGGTGCCGTACAGGGTGGGGCGATTGGTGGTGCAGTAGATTTACTTAGTGCATGTGACATGCGCTATTGCACACAAGATGCTTTTTTTACTATTAAAGAAACCCAGTTAGGCATGACAGCCGATGTCGGCACGCTTCAGCGACTTCCAAAACTCATTCCCATTGGCATAGTTAAAGAACTGGCTTATACCGGGCGCAACTTTGGGGCCGCAGAAGCGCAGCAACTTGGTTTTGTGAATCAGGTATTCGATGACCAAACTTCCATGCTTGACGCGGTAATGAAAATAGCGCAGCAGATTGCAATGAATTCGCCGTTAGCAGTTTCAGGCACTAAGACTATGATTAACTACGCGGTAGAACACACGGTGGCAGAGAGCTTGACCTATATGGCCACATGGCAAGCGGGCATGTTCCAAATGGAAGATGTGTTTAAAGCCATGGAAGCGCAGAAAACCAAAAGGCTTCCGGAATATCCGCCATTACACCCAGCCATTAAGAAAATGAATTCGTAAGTTTATGTGTGAAAGCGCGTTTCCCTTGTAGCTAGTTGCCCATTGATGGCCCAATGATGATTAGCATACGTTAAGGCTGGCACGCGACACGATCTCTATTACATAAACTAAGTAGCAAATTAAATTAAGTAAACACTTAGATAAAGAGCGCTTCTACTATAGAAACGCATCAAATAAGAATATTTAAACAGGCTTTTTAACGGCTTTTACCAAGCCAAAACAACTTTCAGGAATGTATCATGAATCAGACCGTTACCGATCATCCCGTTTACCCTCATTTATTTCGTCCTTTAGATCTAGGCTTTACTACCCTTAAAAACCGCGTGCTCATGGGCTCTATGCATACAGGCTTAGAAGAATTACCCGATGGCCACAAGCGTATGGCGGCATTCTACGGCGAACGTGCCAGAGGCGGTGTAGGGCTTATCGTTACCGGCGGTATTGGGCCAAATGAAGAGGGCGCTACTCATCCGTCAACGTTTCGTTTAGATACAGACGAAGCAGTTAAAAACCACAAAGAAGTGACTGACGCAGTGCACATTGCGGGCGGCAAAATCTGTATGCAAATACTGCATACGGGTCGCTATGCATACAGCCCTAAGCTTGTTGCACCTTCTGCGGTTCAAGCGCCTATTAATCCGTTTAAGCCAAAAGCGCTTGAAGCTGACGAGATAGAAAAGCAAATTAAAGATTTCATCACTGCCGCAACACAAGCCCAGCGAGCGGGCTACGATGGCGTTGAAATAATGGGGTCTGAGGGCTATTTCCTTAACCAGTTTATTGCTAAACGCACTAACCACCGCGATGATGAATGGGGCGGTGAATACGAAAACCGTATACGCTTGCCAATTGAAGTGGTACGCCGCGTGCGCGAGGCGGTAGGCAAGAACTTTATCATCATCTATCGTTTGTCGATGCTAGACCTTGTGGAAGGTGGCTCTACTTACGAAGAGGTCGTGCAGCTTGGCAAAGAAATTGAAAAAGCGGGTGCCACTATTATTAATACCGGTATCGGTTGGCACGAAGCGCGTATCCCAACCATTGCCACTAAAGTACCGCGTGCGGCATTTACGTGGGTTACCGCTAAATTCCGAGAGGCGCTTTCAATTCCAGTTATTACGTCAAACCGTATCAACACGCCTGAAGTGGCTGAAGAAGTGCTGTCTCGCGGCGACGCAGATATGGTGTCTATGGCACGTCCGTTCTTGGCCGACCCTGACTTTGTTCGCAAAGCGCAGCAAAATAAAGCCGATGAAATTAATACCTGTATTGGCTGTAACCAGGCCTGTCTTGACCATGTATTTAACGGCAAAATGACCAGCTGTCTGGTAAACCCTCGTGCGTGCCACGAGCTTGAAATTAACGTAAAACCAGCCAATACCAAAAAGCGTGTTGCAGTTGTAGGCGCAGGCCCGGCTGGATTAGCCGCGGCAGTGACCTCTGCCGAACGCGGACATGACGTTGTGATTTACGATGCGTCTAGTGAAATCGGTGGGCAATTTAATATTGCTAAACAAATCCCTGGCAAAGAAGAGTTCTACGAGACGCTACGTTATTTCAAACGCCAGATTGAGCTTCACAAAAACATTACCCTTAAATTGAATACTTATGTTGATGCGGCTGCGCTAAACGATGAAGGGTTCGATGAAGTGATGGTAGCAACGGGCATTAAACCGCGTACGCCAGCGATTGAAGGTATTGAGCACGAAAAAGTGCTGACCTATATCGAAGTATTGAAAGAAAAGAAACCCGTTGGCAATAAGGTAGCCATTATCGGCGCTGGTGGAATTGGTTTTGATACCGCTGAGTACTTGTCTCATGGTAAAGAAACGCCAAGCCAAGATATTCCTGCATTCATGAAAGAGTGGGGCATTGATATGACTTTCTCGGCTCGCGCGGGAATAGAAGGCGTTAAGCCGCAGCCAGAGCCGTCTCCGAGAGAAATCTTCTTACTACAGCGCAAGACAACTAAAGTTGGTGCGGGTTTAGGCAAAACAACGGGGTGGGCGCACCGAGTGGGTCTACTAGCCAAAGGCGTGACCATGATCCCAGGTGTGAGCTACGACAAAATTGATGATGAAGGGCTACACATTACGGTAGAAGGCAATAGCCAAGTATTGCCGGTAGATAACATCATCATCTGCGCAGGCCAAGAGCCGATGCGTGATATCGTTGAAGGCTTAAACATGCCTTATCACTTAATAGGTGGTGCAGATGAAGCATTGGAGCTAGATGCTAAACGCGCCATTGACCAAGGTACACGGGTGTGTGCTGCTGTTTAATGACCTAGTGCAAAACACGGTTAGAAATATAAGTGCCTCATTTCGAGGTGCTTAAGATTGAAGATAAACCCCTCCTTTTTTCTGAGGGGTTTAATTTTTACTAGCAGCCGAAGGCTGTAATTTTTTTATGAAAGTACTGAAACAAACGCTGTTTTGGCCTGCTGAAGTTACCTAGACCTGCTATTATCGTTTCCTTTTTTCACTGAG